>CAXSES010000428.1:0-2945 GCA_964236225.1 uncultured Acetobacteraceae bacterium | reverse complement strand
CGTTCACTGCACGTTCGTTCACTGCGGGCTGGTTCACTGCGGGCTGGTTCACTGCAGGCCGGGGCCGCTGCCCGCGGCGGGGGGGCCGCCGGGCTTGCCGCCGGGCGGCTTCACCGCGTTGACCATGTCGGTCACGCTGAAGATGAACTTGCCCAGGAGCTGCTCCAGGCTGACCGAGCCCTGGGTCACGGTGATGGTGCCGCCGGCGGGCAGCATCTTCTCCGTGCCGCCCGGCGCCAGCGCCAGGTACTTGCCGCCGAGCAGGCCGTCGCTGGTGATCTCGGCGCTGGTGTCCGTGGGCAGCTTCACGTCGCCGCGCACTGACAGGGTGAGGTCGGCCAGGTAGGTCTTGGGATCGATCGTGGCGCCGAGCACGGTGCCGACCTTGACCCCGGCCAGGCGCACGTCGGCGCCGGTGCCCAGGCCGTCTATGTGGTCGAACGCGGCATGCAGCACGTAGCCGCTGGTGCCGCCGGTGCCTGTGTTGGCGACAGCGTAGCCGAGGAACCCGGCCGCGATCAGCAGGACGACGGCGCCGGTCAGCAGCTCCGCGGGGTTGCGCCTGGCCATCAGCCCCCCGGGGTCCAGGCTTCGTAGTCCCCGGTCGCCGCCGCGGTGCGCCCGCCGCGGTAGTCGCTGCCGGACGGGCGGTAGCCGTCGGGAGTGCCGGTCATGTTGGGCAGATGCGGCTTCTCCCAGGCGCGGCGCGTCACGGCGATCAGCGGCGCGTCCGTGGTGTAGTGCAGCCAGGCGTGCCACTCGGGCGGCACGGCGCTGCCCTCGGTGGCGCCGGCGAACAGCACCCAGCGCCGCCTGCGGAAGCCGGGGCGCTGGCGGCGCTCCGTGAAGTAGCGGTTGCCGGCGTCGTCGGTGCCGACGGGGGTGCCGCGCAGCCAGGTGAACAGGCGGGTGCCGAGGGTCATGGGAGGGATATACGCACCTGCGGCACGACGGTCCATCCGCGGCGCAGGCAGGAAGCAAGCAAGGTTGAGGCCCCGCCTTCAAGCACGGGCCTCGAACTCCGCCAAAGGCTCGCCTTTGGAAACCCCGACGAGGGCCTGCCGCACGCCGCCGCCCGACGTGCCGCGGGCCCTCATGTGCGCCGGTCCAGGGGGGCTCCCCCTGGCGGGTCCGGGCAGAGCCCGGCCTTGCTTACCCCCACTCCACCCCCAGCCTTATCCACAACATTGTGTGGTCGATACAGCGCCGGACCACGAAATACGGTTTGCGCCGCCTGCCGACCGGCATAGTCTGGCTCCATGAGAACGAGCCCGATCTGGCGTGGCGTGCGGATGCGGACCCTCCACGCGGGGGCCGACCCGGATTCGCCCACCCGGATGGTGACGCTGCCGGCAGCCTGGGACGTCGCCGCCGCCGAGGCCTTGTCGGTGCTGGCGCCGGGCCGGCGGAGCGTGTCGCTGGCAGAGGCGGCGGAGGCCTGGGTGCGGCCGCTGGCGCGCCGGGCGGCGCAGCTCGGCGAGGCCCCGGAGCTGCACGCGCGGCTGCACGCCCTGTTGCTGCACCGCCGCGCGGCGCCGAACGCCGCGGTGTGGGCCGCCTCCTGCCCTTTGCGCAGCCCCCCCGCCCGCGATCCCGGCGCCTGCGACCCCGCCGCCTGCGACCCAGGCGAGGACGGGGACCTTCGCGTGCGCGCGCCCGGCTTCGTGCTGTCGCTGCCCGCCTTCCACGACGCCGCGGGCGTTGCCGAGGACCGTGGGCCCGGCGGGGCGGCGATGCGAGGCGAGTCGGATGCGAGGAGCGGCGGGGCGGTCGACGGCGCGGACCCGGAAGGCTTCGACGTGGCGGGCTTCGTGGCCGCGGTGGACACTGTGGCCGAGGCGCTGCGGATGATCGACGGCGTCGAGTCCTGGGTCGGCCTGTCCGGGCTGGACGCGCTGCTGGCCGCGCTTGGGCTGGACTACGCCTCGCGGGCGGCCCGCGACGTGGCGGCGTGCCTGGCGGCGCTGCTGCGCGCGCGCGTCGACGTGGTGATGTCGGACGGGCAGCGCGACCTGCTGCGCCACGAGCCGTCCTGGCCGGCGCCGCCCGCGTGCTGCGTGGTGCCTGGGCTCGCGCGCGCGGCGGCGGCGGCGCGCGACGCGGCGTGCGGCCTGCCGGAGCTGGCGGCGGCGGGGGTGGCGGCGCCCGGGCCCGCAGACGCGCTGCTGGGGCTGGAGACCGCCGGGATCGCGCCCGCCTTCGCTTCGGTCACGCCGGAGGGCAGCCTCACCCAGGCGACGCAGGCCCGGCTCGCCGCGCAGGCGCTCTCGCCAGAGGCGGCGCTGGCGCTGGTGCTGCGCGGCGACACCCTGCTCACCCCTGCCGACGCCGCCGCCCACGCGGCGATGCATGACGCGGTCGCGCCGTTCCTGCCGCGAATGGCGGCGCGGCCTCAGGGCAGCGCCGCCGCACAGCCCGCCACGCGGCGCCGCGTGCTGCCGCCGCGGCACAGCGGCTCGACGCAGAAGGCCACGCTCGGCGGCCACAGGCTGTTCCTGCGCACCGGCGAGTTCGCCGACGGCAGCGTGGGCGAGATCGAGGTGAGCCTGCCGCGCGAATCCGCCCTGGCGCGCGGGCTGATGGACGGCCTCGCCCAGTCGGTCAGCCTTGGGTTGCAGTACGGCGTGCCGCTCGCAGCCTTTGTGGAGGCGTTCGCCGGCACCCAGTTCGGGCCGGCCGGCGCGGTGGAGGGCGACCCGGCCGTGGGCTTCGCGACCTCGCCGCTGGACTACGTCGCGCGCACCCTCGCGGCACATTACCTGGGCGAGGCATTGCCCGCCGTGGAGGTCGAGCCGGCGCCGCAGCCCTCGGGCGAGCCGGAACTGCCGCTGGAACTGCCGCGGCGGCCGAGGCTGCGGCTGGTGGCGTAATACCAGCGGCTCTTCGCAATGACCGGTGAAGCAAGCAAGGTTGAGGCTCTGCCTCAAACTCCGCCAAAGGCAGGC
>CAXSES010000427.1:0-2955 GCA_964236225.1 uncultured Acetobacteraceae bacterium | reverse complement strand
TTATGTGGAACAGACATTCTGTTGATAAGCTTCAGGTAGCATCGTAAGATTTTTCCCAACCTAGGGAGGAGTTCATGCAAAAAATGCAATCCAAGATGGCTGTCTATGCCGCTGCATTCATCTTGTTAGCAAGTGGCATTCATGCCAACGCCGAAGAGTTGCACTCGGTCATGGCAACGCCAAACGCGCCGGTTCGTCCTGCCACTGTGATGCCTGCCGCGTCAGGATCTTGGAGTAGTTCTACTGCCGGACCAACACTATACGTCACTGGACAATACTATCAAGCAGCAGACATAGTTCCTCCATCTGGCACGCCTGCTGGAACTATAACGACAATATATTTTAACTGGGCATTTTAGTCTGTGGTAAATGATCTATACATTCAACTTTGTGACAGCGTAAAGTGCGTCGTTGTTGTGAGCAACGCTTCTGGCTCAAGCGGCTCCGCAAGCACCACTGCATTTTCTGGAGATCCCTCTAATTCGGATGTTTCCTTCGCGTTTGGGGTCGGCGGAAACGGTTCTGCTATAAACCCACCAATTCGGCCTGGTCGAGACTCTGTCACAGTAAGTTATACGAATTAGAGCACCTACAAACAAAAGAGCGACATGGATGCGCGTCGCTCCTTCGATTTGCGCTGCCGCTCCTTGGTGATTAACCAGGCGAGCGGCAGCTGATCAACCACATGGTAAGTTATCCAAGAAAAGCCGGTTCAAGGGCGCTGCTTCTGGTAGAATTTGAAGTAAAGCATCAGCTTTGCTCGTCTCGCTAGTCGAACGACCTGGCCGCTTGCGCCCGCGGCTCCAGGCTCCTGAACAACGCCCGGTAGCGCGCCTCCTGCCGCGCCAGCAGGACCAGCAGGACCGCGCCGAGCCCGAATATCTCGGCCCAGAAGTAGTAGAGCGGCGCCCCCGCCAGCGCGAACCCGAACAGGCCCAGGGTGCGGGCGTTGGCCGACAGCACGGACCAGCGCCGCACCGCCGGCGCGAACATCGTGCGGTACAGCAGCCGGATCGCCGGCGCGCGCGCCGGCTGGGCGTCCAGGATCGCGGCCAGCCTGCGTCGCGTCGCCGGCGACGCGCCCCCTGCGAGGGCCTGCACCCTGGCGTAAAGGCCGTGCAGCCCGCCCGCGGCCCGGCCGAGCGGCGTGGCCGCCTCCCGCGCCGCGACCTCTGGGCCGGCCAGCGCGGCGGAGGCCCTGCCCCAGCCCCAGAACAGGTAGTCCTGCCGCTGCGTCTCGTAGACGGCGGACTGCACCGCGTGGCAGGCGCCGGCGAGCGCCACGACGCCCCACACCCAGCCCCCATGCTGGCGGGACAGCGCCAGGGCCAGCCCCGCGTAGACCGCGGAGAAGGTGACGTAGTCGCAGATCCCGTCGAGCACCTTGCCCGAGGCCGACTGCGAGTGCGTCAGCCGCGCGAGCTGCCCGTCCACGCCGTCCAGCACGTGCCACGCGAGCATCAGCGCGAAGCCCGCCCCCGCCAGCCAGCGGTCGCGCACGTGGTAGTACGCCACGCCGGCCAGCACGCCGCACGCCATGCCCGCGAGCGAGACGGCGTTGGGCGGCACGCGCAGCGCCGCCAGCCTCGGGGTGAGCAGGCTCGAGACCGGATGGATGAACCACAGGTTGGTGGGGTCCTCGATCTCGGCCAGCCGCCGCACCGGCTCGCCCCCGTCCGCGCCCCCCTCCACGCTCCCGTCCGCGCTCACCTCCACGTTCCTGCCCCCGTCCGCGCCCCTGCCTCGCCCCGCGCCGGCGTCCCCTGGGCGGGCGTCCCCAGGTCGGGCGTCCCCCGGCCGAGCGTCCCCAGGTCGGGCGTCCCCAGGCCGGGCGTCACAGGCGGCCCGAGGCCAGGAGCGCCTCCGCGCGCGCGAACGCCGCCTGGTCGTCCACGTCGATCCACAGCCGCGCGCCGACGTCAAAGGCGTGGGCGCGGCCCCACCCCGCCAGCACGGTCATGGCGCCGGAGATGCTGTCCGAGCCCTCGGCCTGGCTCGCCTCCAGCGCCTCGAACATCCCCGCCGTGCACAGGAAGGCGCCGGTGTCGAAGGCGTTGTACTCGGGCAGCAGCTTGCCGATCCTCTCGATCCGCCCGTCCCTGCACAGCACGCGGGTGCAGTCCTCCGGGTCGTTGACCAGGCTGGCGACGTCGTGGTCCACCCCCAGCACCACCGCGCCCGGCGCCAGCGGGGCCGCCATCAGCCCGCGCAGGATCTCCGGGTCGACCAGGTGGTCGCACATCACCAGCAGGAACGGCGCGTCGAGCAGCGGCCTCGCCTTGAGCACGGACACCCCGTTGGCGCGGTGCCACTCGTCGTTGTCGACATGGGCGACCCTCGCCCCGGTCCGCCCGGCGATGCCATCGAGCGCCGCCCGCAGCTCGCCGCCGCGGTAGCCGTTGACGACCACGAACTCCTCCACCCCGGCGCGGCGGGCACGCGCGATGACGTGCCCGATCAGCGGCACGCCGTCGAGGGGAACCAGGGGCTTCAGCTCCGGCTTCTCCCGCAGCCTGGCGCCCTGGCCGGCGGCGACGATGAGGCACTTCATGGCGGCGCGGGCAGGTTCGGCATGGGACGGGCTTACGCGGTTCGCGCCGGTGCGGCGAGGGCCACCTTACGCCAGAGGCCCTCGACGACGACCCGTCAGGCAAGCAGGGCCAGGGGCTCTGCCCTCCCCATGCCTGGAAGCGGGGCCTGGAAGCGGGGCCTGGAAGCGGGGCCTGGAAGCGGGGCCTGGAAGCGGGGACCTCGCCAAAGGCTCGCCTTTGGAATCCAGCACCTGGGAAAAGCCGGGTCCAGGGGAAGTCCCGACACGCCACGCCGCTGCCCGCCGGGCGGCCATGCGGCGCCCGACCCGCGCGGGTCGGGCCGCCATCCCCATCTGCGTGCCAATGCCGTCGCCGCAGCGCGTCGCCGCAGCGCGTCGCCACCGCCCATCGCCACCGCCCATCG
>CAXSES010000426.1:0-2966 GCA_964236225.1 uncultured Acetobacteraceae bacterium | reverse complement strand
GGCCGCCGCCTGGATGCCCGACCACGCCACCCCGCCCCGCCACAGCGTCGCCAGCGTCTCCGCCCGCCCCTTGTCCGCCGCCGTCACCACGTCGACCGAGCGCTTCTCCGGCTGGTGGAACTGCGCCGCCCGTGCGTCGTACGCGGCCTGCAACTGCGCGTCCGTGACGTCGATCGAGCGCGCCACCGTATCGGGCGAGATCACCACCGCCTTGATCCGCCGCAGCTCCGGCGTGCGAGTGTCCTCCGGGTGGTTGGCGTACCAGCGCTGCAGCACCGCCTGCGCCGGCGCGGGCGGCGGCGGCACCGAGGAGAGCGGGAACGCCACGGTCTCCGCCACCCGGGTTTCCGCCTCGAAGGAGAAGATGTCCCCGACCAGGCTGGCGGGCGCGCTCACCCCCGCCTTGACCGCCTCGATCAGCTCGCGCTGCGTCATGTCGTCGCGCATCAGTTGGAGGAACCGCTTCTCGCTCAGCCCCGCCCGCCCCAGCGCCGCGTTCATCACCGTGCGGTCGAACGTCCCGCCCGCGCCATGGAACGCAGGGATCGCGAACACCGCGTCGCGCAGCTCGGCGTCGGGCACCGTGAGGTCCATCCGCGCGGCGCGCGCCTGCACCGCCTCCTGCACGATCAGCCGGTTCAGCGTCTGCTGCGCCACCATCCTGCGCAGCCCCGCCGGCACCTGGTCCGGCGAGCCGAACTGGGCGCCCACCTGCTCCAGGTCGTGGCGCACCTGGCGATCGAAATCCTGCACGCCGATCGAGCGCCCATCGACGCTGGCCACCTCGTCGCCGCTCGCGCCGGAGCGGCTGAGCGCGCCGGCGATGCCCCACACGCCCAGCGCCGCCACCATCACCAGGATGAGCAGCCGCGCCGGCCAGGTGTTCATGAAGCCGCGGAGGATGGCGAGCATGGGGCAGGGGTCCGGAGCTTGGGGGAAAGGGCGACGCACCATAGGCACCGGCCCTGCACCGCGCCAGCGGCAGCAGGAAAGGTTGAGGCTCCGCCTCAAACTCCGCCAGGGGGAGCCCCCCTGGACCGGCCTCCTTTGAGGTGCGCCGGGTCCAGGGGCGAGGCTGGCCAAAGGTTCCGACGATCCGCTCGGGTCGTTGGAAGGGCAGGCGGAGGGAGAGCCCAGCCTTGCTTGCCCCTGCCTCGGTCCGCCATCGCGGCGCGCGCTGACGCACCACCCCGCCCCGACCGCCGGCTCAGCCTGGCCCGGCGACGCTGTCGAGCTGGGCGACGAGGCGGGCAAGCTCCGCCTGGCGGCAGGTCCCGGTCTTGGCGTAGGCGCGCAGCAACTGGGTGCGCACGGTGGGGGGCGCGACGTTGAGGTCGGCTGCCGCCGTCCGGACGCCGGAGCCTGCGGCGACGAGGCAGGCGACCCGGGCCTCCGCGGCGGTCAGGCCAAACAGCGACCGCATGGCGTCGCGGACACGGTCCTGGCTGCCGGGGTGGGCGTTCGTGGCGGCGCGACAGGCGGTGCAGGGCCGGCTGATCGCCTTCGCTGCGCCGGTGCCCAGGATTCCGTCGGCGATGACGGCGCCGATCGGGGTGGCGGAGAACACGCTGTAGCGCGAGCCGAGCCCGGCCGCGCGTGCGGGCGGACCCCGGCCCTGCCTGCTCCCGCCCGCCGTCTTGCCCGACCTCCTGCCTTCAGGAGCCCCTGGCCTGTCCCCCGGTCCCGCCGCCCTCCCACCTGAGCGTGACCCTGAACTCCGCCTCGGCGTCGCCCGACACCACCCACAGATCGGCGTTGCCCCGGAGCGACGCCGAGAACTCGACCTCCACCCCGTCCGGGCGCCGCTCCAGCCCGCCGATCGCCGCCTCCAGCCGCGCCACCACGTCGCCCAGCGCCCCGAGCGCCCGGTCGAACGTGTCCGCGGCCTTGTCCGCAACGCTGTTGCGCACCCCGGCGGGGCGCAGCCCGACACCCTCCTGGCTGCCGAACTGGACGGTGTTGCCGCTGGCGAAGCTGATCGTAACCGTGTCGGGCATGACGTCCTCCAAGCCGGCGTTGCGATCGGGACCGAACCATAGGCGGGCAGGCCAGGCCGAACCAGGGCCACCGACCTGTCCGGCGTCCTCACCTGCGATCGGCTCCCATCCGCCGCGCCGGGAGCAAGCAGCCAAGCCGCTCCGCGACGGCGTTCTCCCGCGCGGGCGGCCCTGCCGCCGCGCCCGCGCGCTGTTGCGCGCCCGGCTCCGCCTGCTTTAACTCCGCCCAACCCATCACGGAGCACGCCATGCGCCAGATCATCGCCGCGAACTGGAAGATGAACGGCCTCGCCGCGCCTGCGCAGGCGCTCGCGACCGCCGTGCGCGACGCCGCCCCCTCCCTTGGCTGCGAGCTGATCGTCTGCCCACCCTTCACCCAGCTCGCCGCCGTGGAGGCCACGCTGCGCGGCAGCCCCGCCAGCCTCGGCGCCCAGGACTGCCACCAGGCCGCCTCAGGCCCGCACACCGGCGACATCTCCGCCGCCATGCTGGCCGAGTGCGGCGTGCGCTACGTCATCCTCGGCCATTCCGAGCGCCGCCTGAACCACGGCGAGATCGACGAGACAGTGCGCCAGAAGGCCAAGGCCGCGATGGCCGCCGGCCTGGTGCCCATCGTCTGCGTCGGCGAGTCCGAGGACCAGCGCGCCGCCGGCGAGCACCAGGACACCGTGGGCTGGATGATAGAGGGCTCCCTGCCCGAAGGCTTCCGCGGCATCCTCGCCTACGAGCCGGTCTGGGCGATCGGCGCCGGCCGCAGCGCCACCGCCGGGGACATCGCCGAGATGCACGGCTTCATCCAGGGCGAGCTGGCGCGCCAGTTTCCCGACGCCGCGATCCCGCTGCTCTACGGCGGCTCGGTGAAGCCCGACAACGCGGGCGCGATCCTCGCCGTGCCTCACGTCGACGGCGCGCTCGTCGGCGGCTCCAGCCTCGATGCCGAGGCGTTCCTGGCGATCGCCCGCGCCGCCA
>CAXSES010000425.1:1211-2967 GCA_964236225.1 uncultured Acetobacteraceae bacterium | reverse complement strand
GCCCCGCACCACGCAGCCCAGCGCCACGTAGCCGTCGAACGCCCCGCCTGCGACCGCCCCGCCTGCGACCGCCCCGCCGCCTGCCGCCCCGCCGCCCGCCGCCCCGCCTCCGCCCGCCGCCAGCCTGATCGCCTGCGGCAGCTCGAACGCCCCGGCCACGTCCAGCACCTCGTGCGTCGCCCCCGCCTCGCGCAGTATGCGCAGCGCGCCCTCCGTCATCCCGTCCACCACCGCGCGGTAGTAAGGCGCGCGCACCACCAGCAGGCGCGGCGCCGCCCCCGGCACCGCGGGCGCCGCCGGCAGCGGGGCGTCCAGGGTGCTCATGCGAGCAGCCCCCGAAGGAAGCAAGGCTGGGCTCTCCCTCCGCTGCCCATTCCAACGCCCCAAGCGGGCCGTCGGAACCTTTGGGCAGCTCCGCCCAGACCCGCCAGGGGGGAGGCCCCCCCTGGACCGGCCTTACTTAAGGATCGGATTCCAAAGGCGAGCCTTTGGCGGAGTTCGAGGCGGAGCCTCAACCTTGCCCGTCTCATGCGCCCGCCAGCGCCCTGTGCTCCACGACGTTCAGCCCGTACCCCTCCAGCCCCACGATCGTGCGCGTCGTGTTGGTCAGCAGCACCATGTCGCGCACCCCCAGCTCCACCAGGATCTGCGCCCCGATCCCGTAGTCGCGCAGGAACGGGTTGGGCGGCCCCTCGCCCGCCGCCGCGGAGGCCGCCCGCTCCGACACCGCCGTCGGCCGCGGGTCGCGCAGCAGCACCACCGCGCCCCGCCCCTCGGCCGCGATCACGCGCATCGCCTCGTGCAGCAGCGCGGAGTGCCGCCCCCCCAGCATGTCCGTCAGCAGGTCGACAGCGTGCATCCGCACCAGCACCGGCGCCGGCCCCGACAGGTCGCCCATCGTCAGAACCAGGTGCTCCGCGTACTCCACCGTGTTCGCGTAAACCACCATGCGCCAGTCCCCGCCCGCCACCTCGGCGAGCGTGCCCTCCTGCACGCGCCGCACCAGACGCTCCGTGCGCCGCCTGTGCGCGATCAGGTCCGCGATGGTGCCGAGCTTGAGCCCGTGATGCTGCGCGAACGCCACCAGCTCCGGCAGCCGCGCCATCGAGCCGTCGTCGTTCATGATCTCGCAGATCACCCCTGACGGGTTCAGCCCGGCCATGCGCGCGATGTCCACCGCCGCCTCCGTGTGCCCCGCCCGCACCAGCGTCCCCCCGTCGCGCGCCGCCAGCGGGAAGACGTGCCCGGGCGTGACGATGTCGCCCGGCCTCAGCTCGGGGTTGATCGCCGCCGCGATCGTGTGCGCCCTGTCGAACGCGGAAATCCCCGTCGTCACGCCCTCCGCCGCCTCGATCGACACCGTGAACGCCGTCTGGTGGCGCGTGCCGTTGGACTGCGCCATCGCCGGCAGCCCGAGCTGCTCCACGCGGGCCCGCGTCATCGCCAGGCACACCAGACCGCGGGCGTGGCGCGCCATGAAGTTCACCGCCCCCGGCGTCGCGAACTGCGCGGGGATCACCAGGTCGCCCTCGTTCTCCCGGTCCTCGTCGTCGACGAGCACGAACATGCGCCCCGCCCGCGCCTCGTCGATCAGCTCCGCGATGGGCGTGATGTAGCCCGACAGGTCGCCGCGCGCGAGGTCGGGCATCGCGTCCAGCCCGCGCCTGTCGGTGGCCGCCGTGCCGAACCCCGCCGCCTCGAGGCCCGGCACGCCAACGCCGGATCCGCCAGGGCCAGATCCGCCAGGGCCAGATCC
>CAXSES010000425.1:0-1111 GCA_964236225.1 uncultured Acetobacteraceae bacterium | reverse complement strand
CCAACGCCGGGTCCGCCAACGCCAGATGCGCCAACGCCAGGTCCGCCGAGGCCCGGCCGCCGCGCGTCCTGCCCGGAAATCGCATCGTCCATCGTCAAGCTCCCGTGCGGGCCGCGTCGCCGGACCCATCCCAGGCCTGCCGGTCCGCCCCTTGCAGGTCCGCCCCTGGCAGGTCCGTCCACCGCCGGTCCGACCACGCCGGGTCCGCCAGCCGCGCCGCGTTGCGCGCCGCCCCGTCGACCTCGATGTGCACCGCCTCGCCCGGCCTGCGCAACCCGAGCGTCGTCGCCTGCGCGGTGTGCAAGATGACGTTGACGCCGAACACCGCGCCGCCAGCCCCCACGCCCGCCCCCGCCTGCCCCGCATCGCCCCCAAGGCCATGCCCTGGCCCGCGCCCCGCATCGCCCTCCAGGCCGCGCACCGAGTTCACCGTGAGCGACACCCCGTCCACAGCGATGCTGCCCTTGGTCGCCACGAACCGCGCGAGCCGCCCGGGGATCGCGAACTCCATCCGCACCGACCCGTTCTCCGCCACCCGCGACACCATCTCCCCCAGCCCGTCCACGTGCCCGGAGACCATGTGCCCGCCCAGCTCGTCGCCCAGCCGCAGCGCCCGCTCCAGGTTCACGCGCGTCCCCGCCGCCCAGCCGCCCAGCGTGGTCAGCGACAGCGTCTCCGCCGACGCCTCCACCGCGAACCAGTCCGCCCCGAACGCCACCACCGTCAGGCAGCACCCCGAGCACGCGATCGACGCCCCCAGCGCCACGCCCGACAGGAACCCGCCCGCGCCCCGCGCCGCCTCCGCCCGGGCCACCGCCTCGACCTGCACCGCGGCCCCGCCCGGCAGGCCGGAGACGAAGCTGACCGCCGGCACCGCCCCGCCCTCCGGCAGCGCCGCCACCAGCGCCCGGCGCACCTCGTCCTCCGCCCCCCCCGGCAGCGCCGCGCCCATGTCCGCCGGCGCCACCACCGCAACCCCCAGCCGCACCACCGCGCCGAGCCCGAGCCCTTCCGCGTCCACCATCCCCTGCACCGCGCGCACGCAGTCGCGCACCCCGTCGCCCAGGCCCACGCCCGCCCCGGACGCCACCGGCGGCAGGAACAGCAGCCC
>CAXSES010000424.1:0-2971 GCA_964236225.1 uncultured Acetobacteraceae bacterium | reverse complement strand
CGGGTCTGGGCAGAGCCCAGCCTTGCTTGCCTGAACGGTCATCGCATTTGGCCGTCGGCATCAGTCCTCCTCGCCGCGCCGCGTCGAGGCACCGATTACGCCGCGCCCGCTCGGCGCCTCAAGGAACGCGAGGACCTCGGCCACCAGCGGGTCGTGTCCCTGCGCCTCGCGCACCTGGCTCAGCCGGTCCGCGTACACGGCCGCGCCGTCCAGGCTGCGCGGGAACAGCGCGCGGAACGCCGCCAGCAGCCGCTGCTGCCCTGACTTGTCCAGCCCGGAGCGCTGCAGCCCGACAAGGTTGAGCCCAGCGAGCCGCGCCCGGTTGCCGATCACCCGGCCGAACGGGATCACGTCCGCCTCCACCCCGGTGACGCCGCCCACCATGGCCAGGCGCCCGATGCGCACGAACTGGTGCAGCGCCGAGGCGCCGCCGATCACCGCGCGCGCGCCGATCGTGACGTGGCCGCCCATCACCACGTTGTTGGCCACGATCACCCCGTCGCCCAGCGCACAGTCATGCGCCACGTGCACCACAGCCATTAGCAGGCAGTCCGCCCCCACCCGCGTGACGCCGGCGCCGGTGACGGTCCCGCGGTGGATCGAGCAGTGCTCGCGGATCTGGGTGCGCGCACCGATCTCGCAGCGCGTCGGCTCGCCACGGTACTTCAGGTCCTGCGGCGCCAGCCCCACGGTGCAGAACGGGAACAGCACCGCGCCCTGGCCGATCCGCGTGACGCCGTCCACCACCACATGCGACAGGAGTCGCGCGCCCGCCTCGATCACCACCTCGGACCCGACATGGCACCATGGCCCGATGCTTGCGCCCGCGGCCACGCTCGCTCCCGCCTCGATCAACGCGGTCGGGTGGATCTCCGCCGTGGCGGAGACGCCCCTCTGCCAGCCCTGCGCCGCGCCGGACGCCGCCACGGACACACCATCGGCAGGCACCGCAACGGAAAGCACGCTGGTTGGCTGGGACATGCGCAGGGCTCCACGTCAGGCGTCAGGCGGATGATCGCCAGGGACCGGTGCGGCAGGCGGCCTCATCGGGGCGGCACGGCCGCAAGGTCCAGTCCCGATCGCGCCGGAGGCCAATGCGCGCCGCCGCAATCGCACCCGGGCTCAGTTCAGGGCGGGGCCCGGTCCATGATCATCGCGGCATAGGTTGCCTCCGCCACCGACACCCCATCGACCCGCGCGACGGCATGGAACTTCCATACGTTGCCGCGGCTGCGCTCCTTGACGATGTGGATGCGGAGCTGGTCGCCCGGCACCACCGGACGGCGGAACTTCGCCCCCTCGACGCTCATGAAATACACGATCTTGCCCGCGGCGTCCGGCCCGATGGTCTCGACGACCAGCACGGCCGCAGTCTGCGCCATCGCCTCGATGATCAGCACGCCCGGCATCACCGGATGGCCGGGGAAATGCCCCTCGAAGAACGGCTCGTTGATCGTGACGTTCTTGACCCCGATCGCCGAGCGGTTGAGCACCATCTCCAGCACGCGGTCGATCAGAAGGAAAGGGTAGCGGTGCGGGATCGCCCGCATGATCCGAGCGACATCGACCGTCTCGCCGACCTCCTCGGACACGCGGCCGCCGTCCACCGCAGGGAGCGTCGGCTGTACGGCGGTGTCGTCGTGCGGGTGCGTGCCGTCCATCCTCAGCCTGTTCCCTGCTCCGGCGGAGCGCCGCCTTCCGGTCGGTCGCGCCGCGCCAGCCTGCGCAGCACCGCGACATTGCGGAAGAACTCGCGCACCGGCATGGCGGGGCTGCCCACCACCGCCTGACGTGCCGCGACGTCCGCCATCACGCCGGCCTGGGCGCCGATCCTGGCCTTGTGGCCGATCGTCAGGTGCCCCGTCAAACCCGCCTGCGCGGCGACCTCGACGAAATCCTCCAGCACGGTCGACCCGGAAATCCCCGCCTGCGCCACCACGACGCAGCAGCGGCCGAGGCGCACGTTGTGCCCGATCTGCACAAGGTTGTCGAGGCGCGAGCCCGCCCCGATCACCGTGTCCAGCGCCGCCCCGCGGTCGATGGTGCTGTTCGCCCCCACCTCCACGTCGTCCTCCAGCACCACCCGCCCGAGCTGCGGCACCGACAGGAACCCCTCCGGCGTGGGCGCGAAGCCGAAACCCTCCTGCCCGATCCGCGCGCCTGAATACACGTACACCCGATCGCCCAGCACCGCGTGGCTGACGCTGGCAAGCGCGCCCACCCGGCAATCCGCGCCCAGCACCACGCCAGGGCCGATCACGGCCCCCGCGCCCACCCGGCTGCGCGCACCGATCACCGCGCCCTCGCCAACCACCGCGTGCGCGCCGATCTCCGCGCTGGGGTCGACTACGGCGCCCGCCTCCACCACCGCGGAGCGATGCACCCCGGGGCGCACCGGCGGCGGCGGGTGGAACAGCGCCGCCACCCGCGCCCACGCCGCATAGGGCTCGCCCGTCACCAGGCCGGCCACGCCCTCCGGGAGCCGTCCCGCCAGATCCGGCGAGACGATCACCGCCCCCGCCCGCGTCGCAAGCAACGCGTCGAGGTAGCGGCGATTGTGCAGGAAGCTGACCTCCCCCGGCCCTGCGACCTGCAGCGGCGCCACGCCACGCAGCCCCTCGCAAGCGCCCACCACCGCATCGGCCCGCGCCGCGGCGGCCACCACGGCAAGATCGTGCGGCCCGGTGCGCGCGAAGAACCGCGGATCGCCGACGCCTGCGGGCTCCGGAGGCACCCCGCTCATGTCCGCGGACAACTGTTCAGCGAGCAGGGCGGGGCTCTGCCCGTTGCTTGAAGACGGGGACCCGCCAGAGGCAAACCACCCCTGGACCCGCTTGACTTAAGCAAGTGGATTCCAAAGGCGAGCCTTTGGCGGAGTTTGAGGCAGAGCCTCAACCTTCCTTGCTTCACCTGTCACGCTCGACGGCCGCCGGTATCAGCGTTTGGTCGCCGGCGCCGCGATCGCCGGCGC
>CAXSES010000423.1:0-2996 GCA_964236225.1 uncultured Acetobacteraceae bacterium | reverse complement strand
GCCGCCGCCGCCGCGCGCACGAAGCCCCCGCCGAGCACCCGCGAGCCCGCGTAGAACACGCAGGCCTGCCCCGGCGCCGCCAGCGCCGCCTCGTCCAGCGTCACCGCAGCGCCCTCCGCCGTCGCGACCACCTCCGCCCCGCGCAGCCCGTCGCGCGCCCGCAGCCGCACCTCGCAGCGCAGCCGCGCCCCAGGTACCGCCAGCCCCTCCACCAGCCAGTTCACCTCGCGCAGCGCCACCTCGCGCGTGCCAGCGCCGGCGCCCCTGCCCCGCGGCCCCACCACGACCCTGCGCCGCGCCGCGTCGAGCGCCACCACCACCTGACGCTCGCCGCCCGCCAGCGCCGCGTCCCCCAGCCGCCGGCCCTGCCCCACCGTGTAGCCCGCGATGCCGCCGTGCCGCCCCAGCACCCGCCCGTCCGCGCCGACGATCTCGCCGGGCTCCGCGGCGTCCGGCCGCAGCGCCGCGACCAGGGCGTCGTAGCGCCCGTCCGGCACGAAGCAGAGGTCCTGGCTGTCCGGCTTGGCCGCCACCGCCAGCCCCAGCCGCTCCGCCTCCGCGCGCACCGCCGCCTTGTCCGCGAACCCGCCCAGCGGGAACCGCAGACGCTCAAGCTGCGCCCGCGTGGTCGCGAACAGGAACCAGCTCTGGTCGCGCTCCAGGTCCGCCGGCCGGTGCAGCTCCGGCCCGCCCTCGCCCTCGACGCGGCGGACGTAGTGCCCGGTCGCCAGCGCGTCCGCCCCCAGCGCGCGCGACAGCGCCATCAGGTCGGTGAACTTGACGCCCTGGTTGCAGCGGATGCACGGCACCGGCGTCTCGCCGGCCGCGTAGGACCCGGCGAACGCCTCGATCACGCTGGAGCGGAACCGCGCCTCTGCGTCGATCACGTAATGCGGGATGCCGATGCGGTCGGCCACGTCGCGGGCGTCGTGGATGTCCTGCCCGGCACAGCACGCGCCACGCCTCTTCGCCGCCGCGCCGTGGTCGTAGAGCTGCAGCGTCGCGCCGATCACCTCGTGGCCGGCCTCGTGCAGAAGGGCGGCGGCGACGGAGCTATCCACCCCGCCGGACATCGCGGCGACGATACGCATGGGGGACTCCTGAAGAAGGCAAGCAAGGCTGGGCTCTGCCCAGACCCGCCAGGGGCGAGCCGCCCCTGGACCGGCGTTAGTTAAGAACCTTGCTTACCGTGCGCAGGTCCAGGGGGGCGCCCCCTGGCGGGTCCCCGCTTTCAAGACAGGGGGCAGAGCCCTGGCCTTGCTTCAGCCCCCGGCGTTGCGCGTTCCCGCAGGCAGCGAGACCACCAGCCCGTCCAGCGCGGTGGTCATCACGATCTGGCAGCCCAGCCGCGACGTCTTCTGCAGCCCGAAGGCGAGGTCGAGCATGTCCTCCTCGTCCTCGGTCGGCTTGGCGAGGCGGGCGAACCAGCCTGGGTCCACCACCACGTGGCAGGTCGAGCAAGCAAGGGAGCCCTCGCACGCGCCCTCGACGTCGACGTCGTGCTTGTGCGCGATCTCCAGCACGGACAGCCCGAGCGGGGCGTCCACCTCGCGCCGCGAGCCGTCACGCTGGACGAAAGTCATCTTCGGCATGGCTCAGGCCCCGGCCCCTGCGGTTGCTTGGGCGAGGCGGCGGTGCGCAGCGATCAGCGCGTCCGACGCCTCCTCCACATCGGCGGCCGAGGTAGTGCGTCCCAGACCCACGCGCAAGCTCCTCAGGGCCGCGTCCTGGCCCAGCCCCATCGCCGTCAGCACCGCGCTCGGCGTCACCTCGGCCGAGGTGCAGGCCGACCCGGTGGACAGCGACAGGGACGGGCACGCCCGGATCAGCGCCAGCGCCGTAACGCCTGGAAACGTCAGGTGCAGGTTGCCGGCGAGGCGGTGGCGCATCGACCCGTTGACCGCCAGGCCCGGGATCGCCGCCCGCAGCCGGTCCAGCAGCCGCGCCCGCAGCGCCGCCAGCCGCTCGGACTCCGCCGCCATCCCCGCCTGCGCCAGCCGGCACGCGACCCCGAACCCCGCCACCAGCGGCGTCGGCAGCGTGCCGGAGCGCAGCCCGCGCTCCTGCCCGCCGCCGGAGAACAGCGGCGCCACCCGCACGCGCGGCCTGCGCCGCACCCAGAGCGCGCCGACCCCCTTCGGCCCGTACAGCTTGTGCGCGCTCAGCGACGCGAGATCGACGCCCCACCGCTCCACGTCCACCGCGACCTTGCCGGCCGCCTGCGCCAGGTCGCTGTGCACCAGCGCGCCCGCCTCGCGCGCGATCGCGGCCAGCGCGGGCAGGTCCTGGAGCACCCCCGTCTCGTTGTTCGCCGCCATCACGCTGACCAGAAGCGTCGGCACGCGCAGCGCCTCGCGCAGCCGCTCCTGGTCCAGCCGCCCGTCCGCGCCCACCGCCAGCACCAGCGGCTCGAACCCGTCCTCCGCGGTGTCGCGCACCGACTCCAGGACGCATTTGTGCTCGGTGGCGAGGGTGACGATCCGGCGCCTCGGGTCGGCCATCCTGCGGGCGTGGCGCGCCGCGCCCTTGATCGCGACGTTGTTCGCCTCCGTGGCGCCGGAGGTGAACACGACCTCGCGCGGGTCGGCGCCGATCAGGGCCGCGACCTCGCCGCGCGCGGCCTCGACCGCCTCGCGCGCGGCCTGGCCCATCGCGTGCTCGTCGCTGTGCGGGTTGCCGAAGCTCTGCGCGAAATGGGGCATCATGGCGGCCACGACCGCCGGGTCGCACGGCGTGGTCGCCTGGTGGTCGAGGTAGATGCTGCGCATGGGGACGATGTGGGCTCGCCGGCCCGGCGGGGAAAGGCCGCCTCTCGCGAGGGACGGGCGAGGCAGGGGCCGGGCCGGGCCGCGGCGGCGCCGTGTTCTGAAACAAGGCCAGGGCTCTGCCCTGGACCCGCCAGGGGAAGGTCCCCTGGACCGCCTTCCCTAAGGTGCGCCGGGTCCAGGGGCGAGACTGGCCAAAGGTTCCGACGGCCCGCTTGGGCCGTGGGTAAT
>CAXSES010000422.1:0-3001 GCA_964236225.1 uncultured Acetobacteraceae bacterium | reverse complement strand
GCCAGCGCCCACCGCGGCGAAGAACGCGGAGTGGAACGGCAGCACCCTGGTGCCGTCCGAGCTGGTGCCTTCCGGGAACAGCAGCAGGTTGTCGCCCGCCGCCAGCCGCCCCAGCAGGTCGTCGCGCTCGCGCCCTGTCTCCGAACGACGCCGGCTGACGAACGCGGTGCGCCCCAGCCGCGCCACCGTGCCGATGCCCGGCCAGCGCGCCACGTCCGCCTTGGACACGAAGCAGGCTTCCAGGCAGCCGCCGAGCACCGGGATGTCGAGCCAGGAGCTGTGGTTGGCCGCGAACACCACCGCCCGCCCCGGCACGCGCGCCACTGTGCCGACCACGCGCACCTCGACGCCCACGAGCCGCGCCACGACCGCCCAGAAGACGCGCGCGAACGCCACCTTGCCCCGGCCCGGCAGCGCCAGGAGCACCGTCTGCACGACGCACCCCGCGAGCGTCCAGGCGACCACCAGGGCGAGGCGCAGCCCGGCCTGCACCGGGCGCGGGGTGGCGCGCAGCGGCGGCGCGGCGTCGTGCCCCGATGCGTGGCCGAGGCAGCGCAGGACGACGAGCGGCGCGCGGCGCGGCGGCTCGCCAAGGCTTGCGTTGGTGGGCGCGACCGGCTGGCGCGACCGGCCTGGTGGGTCCTGCATGGCCCGTCTGTAAGGCTGGGCGTCGCCAGCGGCAACATCGCGCGAGGCCGGGACGGCAGGCAGGCGAGGTCGAGGCTCCGCCCCAAGCTCCGCGCCCCGAGCCCCGCCAGGAGCGAGCCGCCCCTGGACCCGGCCCACTTGAAGGAGCGGGTTTGCGAGGGCGCGGGTCCGGGCGGGGCCCCACCTCAACCTGCCTCGGGTCCAGCGCGGCGCGGCGCGGCACGATTTGGGGCAGCGCGGGGGGGCCGGATGGGCTACCAGACCCGGGATGGAGTGCCAGGCCCCGCCCCCGAGCCCAGACCTCCCTGCCGGGCTGCGCCTGAACACGCGGCTGCGCCTGAACACGCGGCTGCGCCCGAACACGCGGCGATGCCTGGACACGCGGCGCCTGGACACGCGGGCGCGGCTGGCCGTCGGCCTGCTGCTGGCGCTGGCCGCGCCCGCCCGCGCCGCCGACCCGCTCGCCTACACGGTGAGCTTCGCCAGGACCGGCGACGCCGCGCTCGACGGCGCCATCGCCGGCTCCTCGCAGCTCCAGTCGCTGCGCACCAGCGCGCCCGTGGGCCCGTTCGCCCTCGTCGCGCGCGCGCAGGCCGATTCAGGGCGGCTGACCACGGCGCTGGAAAGCTTCGGCTACTACGCCGCCACCCTCTCCATCCGCATCGACGGCGTCGCCGCCGACGACCCCGCGCTGCCGGAGAGGCTCGCGGCCCTGCCGGCGGGGCGCGGCGTCGCGGTCGCGGTGGGCGTGGCCAAGGGGCCGCTGTTCCGCCTCGGATCGGTGACGCTCAAGGGCGAGGTGCCCGCCCGCGCCCGCGACGCGCTGAAGCTGAAGCAGGGCGACCCGGCCGTGGCCTCGGACGTGCTCGCCGCGCGCGACCGCGTGCTCACCGCGCTCCAGGAGGACGGGCACGCCCTGGCCAAGGTCGCCGCCCCCGTCGCGATCCTGCACCCCGACGCGCGCACCCTGTCGATCGACTACGCGGTGGACGAGGGCCCGCGCGTCGACATCGGGCCGATCTCGCTCGAGGGGCTGGGCGGGGTGAACGAGGCGTTCGTGCGTCGCCGCCTGCTGGTCCGGCCGGGCCAGCTCTACCAGCCGAGCCGGATCGACGCGGCGCGCACCGACCTGGTCGCGACCGGCGTGTTCTCCGGCGTGCAGGTGCGCGCGGCCCCGAATCTCGACCCGGCCGGGCAGCTGCCGCTGACCTTCGACCTGCAGGAGCGACCGCGCCACGCCGTCGGGCTGGAGGTCGGCTACTCCACCGACCTCGGCATCGAGGTCACCGCGAGCTGGTCGGACCGCAACCTGTTCGGCAACGCCGAGCAGCTCAACCTGAGCGCCACCGCGACCGGCGGCGGCAGCGCGGTCAAGGGCCTCGCCTACGACGCGCGCGCGCAGTTCCTCAAGCCCGACCTGTGGCGCCGCGACCAGACCGGCGAGCTGGACCTGGAAGCGCTCAAGCAGAACCTGCTGTCCTACAACCAGGTCGCGGTGATCGCCTCCGGCTCGGTGCGCCGCAAGATCTCCGCCGTCTGGAGCGGCAGCGTCGGCCTCAAGGCCGAGCAGGAGCAGATACAGCAGGAGGGCGTCACCACCGACTACACCCTGGTCGGCGTGCCGGTCTCCGCGCAGTTCGACATGACCGGCCTCGCCGACCCCCTGCTCGACCCCACGCGCGGCGCGCGCGGCGCGCTCACCGCGACGCCCACGGCGAGCCTGGCCGGCGAGCGGCGGCTCTTCGCCATCCTGCAGGCCAGCGGCTCGACCTACCTCGACCTCGCCCGGCTCGGCCTGGCGCGGCCCGGCCGCAGCGTGCTCGCCCTGCGCGCCCTGGTCGGCACCATCCAGGGCGCGGCCAGCCAGTTCTCGCTGCCCCCCGACCAGCGCTTCTACGGCGGCGGCTCGGCCACCGTGCGCGGCTACCAGTTCCAGGGCGTGAGCCCCTACTTCCCCCGCACCACGGTGCCCACCGGCGGCGCCGCGATCGACGCCGGCACCGTGGAGCTGCGCCAGCGCATCGTCGGCAACATCGGCGCGGTCGGCTTCCTCGACGCGGGCCAGGTCAACGCCACGCCGGCGCCGTTCGGCGGCACGCTGCGCGTGGGCGCCGGCGTCGGCGCGCGCTACTACACGGCGATCGGCCCGATCCGCCTCGACGTCGCCGTGCCGCTGAACAAGCCGCCGGGCGGCGACAGCTTCGAGCTGTACATCGGACTGGGGCAGGCGTTCTGATGCCGACGGCCACGAACGTCGACCCGCAAGCAAGCAAGGCTGGGCTCCCCCTCCGCCTGCCCTTCCAACGGCCCAAGAGGGCCGTCGGAACCTTCGGCAGGCTCCGCCCAGACCCGC
>CAXSES010000421.1:0-3004 GCA_964236225.1 uncultured Acetobacteraceae bacterium | reverse complement strand
CCCATACCCCGTACTCCTTCCCCCGCCCGCCTCCTTCACCAGCACCCCCAGCCTCACCAGCCCCTCGATATCCCGCAGCGCCGTATCCTGCGAGCACCCCGCGATCCGCGCCCACTTCGACGTCGTCAGCCGCCCCTCGAATCCGTCCAGCAGCCGCTCCAGCATCCCCCGCTGCCGCGCGTTCACCGCCTCCCCCGCCAGCCCTTCCCACACCCGCGCCCGCCGCAGCGTCGCCCCCAGCACCGCTTCCGCATCCCCCAGCGCCCGGTCGAACACCCCCAGGAACCACGCCACCCACGCCGTCACGTCCACCCCGCCCCCCTGCGCCGCCTCCAGCGCCGCGTAGTACGCCTCCCGCTCGCGCAGCAGCCGCTCCGACAGGCTGTAGAACCGCCGCCCCGTGCCCTCCGACCGCGCCAGCGCCAGCTCCGCGATCGCCCGCCCGATCCGCCCGTTGCCGTCGTCGAACGGATGCACCGTCACGAACCACAGATGCGCCACCGCCGCCCGCAGCACCGGATCGACCTCCGCCCCGCCCTCGAACCAGGCGAGGAACGCCGCCATCTCCCCCGCCACCCGCCCCGCCGCCGGCGCCACGAAATGCACCCGCTCCCGCCCCGGCCACCCCGACACCACCTGCATCGCCCCCGGCGCATCGTCGCGCCAGGCCCCCACCGTGATCGGCTGCCGCCCGCCCGCGCCCTGCGCGAACAGCGCCGCGTGCCACCCGAACAGCCGCGCCGAAGTCAGCGCCGCCCCGAACCGCTGCGTCGCGTCCAGCACCACCGTCGCGATCGCCTCCGCCCCCCGCCCGACCGCGACCCCGCCCGTCTCCATCCCCAGCCGCCGCGCCAGCGACGAGCGCACCTGCGCCGCCTCGATCGCCTCGCCCTCGATCCCGCTGCTCCCGACCGCCTCCCGCGTCAGCGTCCGCAGCGTCGTCTCGTCGCGCAGCCGTAGCCCTACCCCCTCCATCCGCCCCAGCAGCCGCCCCTGCCGATGCCGCACCGCCGCCAGCGGCCCCGCGATCGCAGCACTGTCCCACCACAGCCGCGGCCACTCCGCCCGCTCATGGATATACGTCTTTCTCCGCAACATCTGCGGAGATTAGCCGCCCTATTCTCCGCATCGCAATCGACTCCACGCCAGCCGGCCAGCCAGGCAAAGCCCTGCCCAGCCCTGCCGAAATCCGCGCCCCTCAAGCATGGGCTCGCCCGGAAACCCGAACCCGACGCCTGTGCCGCCTGCGCCCCGTGCCCTCGCCCGCCATTGACCAGACAGCACGCCGTCATTGAGCCGGCCGCCCTCGATGTGTATTGATACACCAAGAGATGACGATGACGGCGCGCGAGGCGATCGCCCGGCTGGCCAGGGAGAACTGGACCCAGCGTCCCGGCGCCGGCTCGCACCAGGTCTTCAGGAAGGACACCAGGCGGGTCGTGATCTCGAACCACCGCGGCGACATCCCGACCGGCACCTTGCGCGAGATCTGCCGCACGGCGGGGTGGGAGTATCCCCCTGCGCGCTGACACGCCCCCCGACAGGACCAGGAGACCGGCCTTGCCCACCCGAACCTACCTCGCGGTCATCGACCAGGAACCCGGCGAACAGAACCGCTCGATCCTGTTCCCCGATTTCCCCGGCGTGACCTCCGTGGCCGAGAGCTTCGCCGCCGTCATGCGCCAGGCCAGGGATGCCCTCGCGTCCGGCGTGCTCGCCATGATCGAGGACGGCAACCCCCTCCCACCCTCGGTCGAGGACGACGCCATGCCGACGGTCGACCTCGCGCGGTTCTGCAACCCCCACCTCCTCCTCGTCCCGGTCGAGGTCCCGGGCCGGTCGGTCCGGGTCAACATCACCCTCGACGAGGGCCTGCTCGGACGCCTCGACGAGATCGCGACCCGCACCCGCAGCAGCCGCTCCGCCCTCCTCGCGCGAGGCGCCCGCACCGTGATCGCACAGGAAGTCGCCAAGTAACACCAACAACCCTTTGAAGTAGCCAGCAAGCAAGGAAGGTCGAGGCTCTGCCTCGAACTCCGCCAAAGGCTTGCCTTTGGAATCCACTACTTAAGGAAAGCCGATCTAGGGGCGGCTCGCCCCCCGCCTTGAAGCAGGGGCGGGTCTGGGCGTAGCTGGCCAAAGGTTCCGATGGTCCGCTTGGGCCATTGGAATGGCCAGCGGAGGGAGAGCCCAGCCTTGCTTGCTGGACAGGCCCCAAGAGACCGCTGGCATCAGACCGCCTTCTCCAGCACCACGAACCGCAGCTCCGGCCGCGCGGGCTCGCCCGGAAACGCCTGCGTCTCCCCAGTGGCCGCGTAGCCCCGCCGCCCGTACCACGCGATCAGCGTCTCCCGCACCCCGATCACCGTCATCCGCACCCGCCGCGCCCCGCGCTCCCTGGCGAACGCCTCCGCCCCCGCCAGGATCGCCCGCCCCAGCCCGTGGTCCTGCAGGTCCGGCCGCACGGTGAGCATCCCCAGGTACCAGGATTCCCCGCCGGCCGGCTCCAGCCACACGCACCCCAGCAGCCCGCCCGCCCCGCCGTCCCGCCCGTCGTCCCGCAGCGCCAGCAGCCGCGCTCCCGCCCTGCCGAGATCGGCGCGCAGCGTGGCCTCGTCGATGCGCGCCCCGTCGAGCAGGTCCGCCTCGTTCGCCCACCCCGCCCGCGCGCTCTCGCCCCGGTACGCCGAGTTCACCAGCGCCACGACCTCCCCCAGCTCGCCCTCGCCCGCAGACACAAGCCCCGCCATCCGGCCCTCCCCGCCCCGTCCGAGCCCCGGCACGGCCCATCCGCCCGAGGCTGGCAACCCGCGCCCCCGGCCTGTAACGTCCGCGCCGGCACCCCGCCCCCGCCGCTCCCGCCCCGCCGCTCTTGCGCAGGCCGCCCGACGCCGCGGGATGAGCCGCCCGCCGACCCGGCCCACACCAGAGGACCCCGCCATGCCCGCAATGACCCTCTACGGCTTCGACGGCTCCACCTACGTCCGCACCGTCAAGATGCTGC
>CAXSES010000420.1:0-3013 GCA_964236225.1 uncultured Acetobacteraceae bacterium | reverse complement strand
GCTGCCCAGACCCGCCAGGGGCGAGCCGCCCCTGGACCCGGCGCAACTTAAGTGTCGGTTTCCAAAGGCGAGCCTTTGGCGGGGTCCCCGCTTCCAGGCATGGGGGGCAGAGCCCCTGGCCTTGCTTGCTCGGCCGGTCGCTGCGGAGAGCCGCCGGCGCGGCGCTCACTCCCGCACCGGCGCCGGCCCAGTGGCGCGCCCGGACGGCGGCGCGCGCATCAGCTCGGCGGCCGTCGTCCGGCGCGGCGCGGGCGGCGCGGCCAAAGCCGGGCGCTCGGCCGCCGGCAGCCGGTCCACCATCCAGGCCGCGGCCTCGTAGACGAACGGCAGGCTGCGCGCCTCGCGCACCTTCGCCGGCCAAGACTCCGCCGGCAGCAGCCAGCCGCCCACGACATACGCCGCCACCACGATCAGCGCGCCCCGCGCCAGCCCGAACACCAGGCCCAGCGAGCGGTCCAGCCCGCCGAACCCCGGCGCGCGCGCCAGCCGCCCGAGCACGCTCGCCGCGATCGAGAGCACCGTCAGCGCCGCGACGAAGGCCACGATGTAGGTCGCCGCCTGCGCGAACGAGGAGTCGGCGATGTAGCCGTGCGCGACCGGCAGCAGATCCGGCCCGTAGCGGAACGCCACGAACCCGGCGCCCACCCACGCGGCCAGGCCCAGCACCTCGCGCACCAGACCGCGCGACAGGCCGGCCAGCGCGGACAGCGCCAGGATGGCGAGGACGACGACGTCCACCAGGTTCATCGGCGGCAAGGGCCTTGGTGCAGGGAAGGCCGCTATATCGGCCCCCGCCGCCGCCAAGCCAAGGCCCTGTGTGACAGGCCTGCGTCGCGCGCAGGCGGAACCGAAGGCCCGACCTTTGGCGGAGTCCGAGGCCCATGATCAAAGGCCCATGACCAAAAGCGGGGCCCTACCCTTGCCCGCCTTGCCTCAGGCCCCGATCGTCTCCGCCCCCCGCTCCGCCAGCAGCCGCCGCAGGTCGCGGATCACCGGGAACACCTCCTGGTTCCAGTCGCCACCCTGCGCGTCGTGCGCCGCCTGCTCCTGCTCCACGATCTCGCGGTCCTCGCGGAAGATGCGCTCGGTGAACACCACCAGCAGCGGCCAGGCCGCGTCCAGCAGCCCAGGGATCTTCGGCCGCTGGACCGACAGCAGCCCGAACACCCGGTTGGTGCGCTGGAGCGCGTCCTGCGGCGTGTAGGCGATCCACAAATCCATCACCGGGTTGTCCGCGTCGCTGGTGACGATGCGCAGAGTCTGGTACGGGTACTCGGTGCGGATGGTCATCACGTCGCGGTCCGCGGAGTCGTGGGAGAGCCCGCGCCGCTGGCCGAAGATCGCCGCCTCGCCCAGCGGCTGCTTGCCGCCGGTGCGGGCGAACGTGTACTTCGCCTCGACCCAGTCCTCGCCCTGCCGCCGCCCGCGGAAGCGCGGCACCATCTGCCCCATCTGCTTGCGGTGCAGGAACTGGTGGTTCATGTCCATCAGGTTCTCGTGCATGAAGCTGTAGTGGCACGCGACCGGGCGGCCGAAGCGGCGGGTCTTGTACCTGGGGTCGGCGGCGCGGCCGAGTTGCGGCGGCGGCACCGTCGCGACCTTCGCAGGGTCGCCGGGGAACACCAGAATAAGGCCGTCCGCCTCGTGCACCGGGTACGAGCGCACCCCATTCGGCAGCTTGTCGCGGCCCAGATAGGGCACGTCCACGCAGCGCCCGTGGCAGCCGTACGCCCAGCCGTGGTAGCCGCAGCGGATCGTGTCGCCCTCCAGCAGCCCCTGGCTCAGCGGCACCTGCCGGTGCGCGCAGCGGTCCTCCAGCGCGAACACCGGGCCGCCGTCCTTCGGGCGCGCCAGCACGATCGGCTCCGCCCCGAAGCGGGTCGCCAGCACCGCGCCGGCCTTCAGCTCCCGCGACCACGCCACCGGATACCAGTGGTCGGGGTGCGAGGCCACGCGGCGCAGGTCGCGCGCCGGCTCGGCGGCGCTGGGGAGCGTGTCGTCGGCCGCCAGATTCTGGTCCATTCGCCCTCAAAAGCGTGCAGTGGTCCGCCTGTCTAGCAGGAGTTCCGCGCGGCGTGCAGTCCGGGCGTGCAACGAGCGCAGGAACGGGCAAGGTTGAGGCCCTGCCCCTGGACCCTGCCAGAGGCTCGCCTTCGGAATTCAATACCAGCTAACACGCCCCACGCCATCCAGCCTGGGGCGTGTTAGACTGGACGACAAGCGACTCAGTGGCGCATGCGTCTAAATTTGCTATGCGGCTTTCAGGGTCGAAATAATAGCCAACCGGAATCCTCTGTATTGCTTAGCAAACGCCATCTTCAGTACGTAATACCAAGATAATAAACTAAGAAGAGAAGACAGTGAGAATGTTGTAAGTTTTATGGCTTCTTTGGACATTCCAGCGAAACTTCCCGCACCATGAACAATGAAACCGGTTACAAACCCGACAAGAAAACCTAAGAGAAGGCCTCTCCAACTAAGAAGCCATCCTATTTTCAGCGCTATCATTGGTGTAATCGGAATCTCACCGGCCTCGCCATAGGTCCGCTCACCGTGCATGCACGAACCCCCGATTCGTTGCGGCCGAAACATGACCGCAGGCAGCAACAAAGCTGCCACCGAATACATCTGCAACCAAGCCTACCCGAACCCCGCCCTCACACGAAGGCGGGGTTTCTTGTTTCTGGAGTACCGCAAATGGCACGCTTTGAAAATTGCCTTGCATTTACCTGGCGCCCTGATTTTGACGGCCAGCCCTTGCACACGACCCCCGGCGACCGCGGTGGCGCAACCGCCTGGGGTGTGACCCTGGCCAGACTTGGGCAAGGCCGGTCCAGGACGGCTCGCCCCTGGCGGGTCCCGCTTCCAAGACATGGGGCAGAGCCCTGGCCTTGCCTTCCTCAGCCGCCTTTCCCGGTGAACTTCGCGACCAGGTCCGACAGGTGCCCGACCTCGTCCAGCCGCAGCCCCTCCGGCGCCGCCAGTCCCCGCCCCCGCGCCGGCCGCCTCGGCA
>CAXSES010000419.1:0-3019 GCA_964236225.1 uncultured Acetobacteraceae bacterium | reverse complement strand
AGCGGGCCATCGGAACCTTCGGGCAGCTCCGCCCGGACCCGCCAAAGGCCAAGGCCCCCGGACACCGATTGACTCAGACAAGTGGATTCCAAAGGCGAGCCTTTGGCGGAGTTTGAGGCAGAGCCTCAACCTTGCTTGCTTCCTGCTGGTAGTCGCCGGGCCCGCCTGCGCACAACAGCCCGGTTGCGCCGACGTGTTCGCCGACCGGCAGCCCCCCGTGCTGCTCAATGCGCGCTTGGCCGCGCGCGCCCACACGCTGTGCTTCGGCGCGTACGCCGTGCTGGCGTCCGGTGTCTCGCGCGGCCCGCTCTGGTCGGCCGAGCACCTGAGCCCGGCCAGTGTTGAGGCGGCGCGCGGCATGGTCCGGGTCGATGCGTTCCACGCCGAGGAGGCCCTGCCGGAGGCGGACCGCGCTAACCCCGAGGACTACGTGCGCTCCGGCTTCGACCGCGGCCACATGTCGCCGTCGGGCGACATGCCGGACGAGGAGTCGCAGCACGCCAGCTTCAGTATGGCCAACATCGTGCCGCAGGCGCCGGATCTGAACCGCGGCCTGTGGAGCCGGATCGAGGACGCCGTCCGCACCCTCGCAGCCGGGCAGGGCGGGGTCGGCAGCGACGTCTACGTGGTGACCGGCCCGGTGTTTCGCGGCAGGAAGCTGCGGTCGTTGCCCGCTGGCGAGCTGGTGCCGTCCGCCGTGTTCAAGGCTGTGCTGGAGCCTGGGCTGGGGGCGGCGGCCTATGTCTGCGCTAACCGCGACCCGTCGCGCTGCCGCGTGGTGTCGATCGCGCAGCTTTCCGCGCGCATCGGCCTCGACCCGTTCCCGTCGCTCTCCGCTGATGCCAGGATGACCGCGATCGTCCTGCCTGCGCCGGGCCGCAACCGGTCTCGCAGACACCGCTCGCCGAGGAGTGCCACATGAGCGTCTTCACCCCGTTCGCCGACGACACCGCCTCCGCCACGATCGGCGGCCTGAGCGTGGAGAACGGCCGCGACAGGATCGCGCTCTACGGACAGGGCGAGATCACCCGGGACAAGGCGGGGCTGGCGCAAGCCAGGTCGCTGCTGGCGTTGCTGGGCGACGTGGTGAAGGCGCTCGGCGACGACGCATCGCTGCCGCAGCAGGCGCCGCCGGCCAGGACCAGGTCCACAAAGGCGGTGCGCAACCCGTTCGGCTGAGGAAGCAGGCAAGGTTGAGACCCGGCCAAAGCCAGGCCTTCGGAGTCCGTCGCTCCAGTGAAGTCAGTCCAAGGCGGATCACCCTGGCGGGTCCGGGCGGAGCTGGCCAAAGGTTCCGATGGCCCGCTTGGGCCATTGGAATGGCCAGCGGAGAGCTTGGTCTTGCCTGCTTCGTCTCTTTTCTCAGGCGACGCGCATCCTGACCAGGAAGGCGCCGATCTTCTCCTTCAGCGCGTTCGTCGCCGAGCCCAGCTCGGTGGACGCAACCAAGACGTCGCCGGCGGCGGCGCCGACCTGACCCCCGCTGGCGGAGAGGTCGCCGACGCTGCGTGACGCGGCTCCCGTGTCCGTGGCGACCTGCTGGGTGCGCTGGGCGATCTCCGCGGTGACGGCGGCCTGGATCGAGACCGACTCGGCCATCGCGTCGGCCATGCCGGCGATCCGGCTGATGCCCGTGCCGATCTCGGCCAGAGACGCCACCGCGGCGGCGGTGGCTTCCTGGATCGAGGCGATGCGCACGCCGATCTGGCTCGTGGCGGCGGCGGTCTGCACCGCCAGCGACTTGACCTCGGACGCCACCACGGCGAAGCCCTTGCCTGCCTCGCCGGCGCGGGCCGCCTCGATGGTGGCGTTCAGGGCCAGCAGGTTGGTCTGCTGCGCGATGCCTGTGATCAGGCCGACAATGGCGCCCACCTCGCGCGCGCTCTCGTCGAGCTTGCGCACAATGGCGTCGGTGCGCTGCGCGGTGGCGGTTGCCTCGCGCGTCGCGGCGAGGGATTGGCCCATCTGCGCGCTGACCTCGTGCACGGAGGCGGCGAGCTGCTCGGCGGCGGCGGCCACCGAGGTGACGTTCTCGCTGGCGGCATCGGAGGCTTCCGCGGCGCTGGCGCAGTGCTGGGCGGCCTTGCCGGCGTTGCCGCGCATCAGCGTCGCCGTGCCTTGCAGGGTCGCGGCCATCTGCGCGAGCCGGCTGGTGGCGCCGCCCACGTCCTCGTCGAACGTCCTGGCCAGAAGGTCCTGCGCGGTGACGTCGTTCCACACCGCCATGGCCCCGGTGTACTCGCCGCGCTCGTTGCGCACGGCCATCACGTGCAGGTCGAACAGGGACTCGCCTATCGGCTGGCGCACGCGCAGCGGCAGGCACGCAGGATCGGCAAGCCGGCCTTCCATCATCGGGAACAGCGCCGGCAGGCGTTGCCCCTCGACCTTGGCTCCGGCCAGGGTCGGGGCCAGCGTCGTGCGCGCGACGGCGTTGGCGTAAGTCACGTTGAACCCGGTGGTGGCGTCCGCCCACGCCACGCCGGACGGGACGTTGTCCACCATCACCATCGCCGAGGCGAACCACTCCTTGTAGCGCTCGGCGCGGGCTGCCTGCTGCGCCAGGACGCCTCGGCGAACGAAAGGAAGGGAACGCAGCAGGGGCATGGCATACTCCGACATCGGGCATGGCCGGTTCGGGACACGGCAGATGTCGCCGCCGCTCCTGCCGACCCCGGGTTGGCGACCACGATCATGGACGCTTGAAATGAATTTCAGGTGAACGCGCCGGCTTGCCGCGCCGGGCGTCGCGTCTGTGGGCCTGGACAGGCCGATGTGCCTCCGACCGGTCGCAGACAATAAGCCAGGCAAGGTTGAGATCCCGCCTTCAGGCACGGGCTTCAAGCTCCGCTAAGGGAGATCTCCGAAGTTCGCTTGCTGAAGTAGTACCGGCGGCCCTGGGCATTGACCGTTTTCTGCCTCTGTCGTTGTGAGCGTCTTCAGCGTGGCATGTCCGGTGAAGCGGGTCAGTGCATTGGGCCGTTGGTACGACATCAACGGCCCAATGCGATGATCGGCCAGG
>CAXSES010000418.1:0-3026 GCA_964236225.1 uncultured Acetobacteraceae bacterium | reverse complement strand
GGGGGCAGAGCCCCTGGCCTTGCTTGCTGCCCTCCTCAGAAGTCCAGGTCCGCGTAGTGCGCCGGCGGCGTGACCCCGCTCACCCTGTCCTGCAGCAGCGGGCGGAAGCTCGGCCGCGACTTCACACGGGCGTACCACTCGCGCGCCGGCTGCGACAGCGACCAGTCTACGTCCGAGACGAAGTCCAGCGAGGACAGGTGCGCGGCAGCGGCGAAGTCGGCCAGGGAGAGCGAGGCGCCCGCCAGCCACTGGCGGGTCTCCGCCAGCCAGCCGAGATAGGCCATGTGGTGGCGCAGGTTGGCGTAGCCGGCGCGCAGGGCGGAGGCGTCGGGCTCGCCCCGGCCGCACAGGCGCTTCATGAACTTCTCGCCCACCAGGTTGGCCGTGACCTCGGCCGCGAACTTGGAGTCGAACCACGTGACCAGGCGGCGCACCTCGATGCGCTCCGCGAGCCCGCGGCCGAGCAGAGGGGTCTCCGGGTAGGCCTCGTCCAGGTACTCGCAGATCACCCCGGAATCCGGCACCACCAGGCCGCCCTCCTCGGTGAGCGTGGGCACCGTGCAGGCGGGGTTCATCTCCAGGTACTCGGGCCGGCGCTCCCAGACCTTCTCGACGCGCAGGTCGAACGGCAGCCGCTTCTCGGACAGGGCGAGGCGCACCTTGCGGGCGTAGGGCGAGAGCGGGAGGTGGTACAGGACGCGCATGGCCGGCGTTATCGCACCGGGGGGCGGAGGAGCCAAGCAGGCAGGGCCGGGGCCGCGCCGCCGCGGGGCGACGCGGGCCACGGCAAGGCAGGCAAGGCCGGGCTCCCCCTCCGCTGCCATTCCAACGACCCAAGAGGGTCGTCGGAACCTTTGGCAGCTCCGCCCAGACCTGCCCCGTGCTTGAAGGCGGGGGCGAGCCGCCCCTGGACCCGGCCTTAATTAAGTAATGGATTCCAAAGGCCTGCCTTTGGCGGAGTTTGAGGCCCATGCTTGAAGGCGGGGCCTCAACCTTGCTTGCTGGACCGCTCGCCCCGGCAGGCCGTCGGCGTCACTGGAACGGCGAGAACCGCAGGCTGGTGAGCACCATGTTCTCGTCCGTCCCGGCATGGCCGCCGACGCCGCCGAAGATGTCGCGCCGGGTGTAGGAGTACTGCACGCCCGCCTGCACTGTGCCGAACCCGCCGTGGTAGAACCGCCACCATCCCCCGACCGAGCCCTGCGTGATCCCGGACGTGTTGGCCACGCAGGTCGCCGTGCTCAGCTCGATGCCGCACCCGGCGTTGCTGTAAAGCGGGCTGCCGTAGCCGTACCCCTTGCCGCCGGCCGAGAACGCGGCGCGGCCGACCTGCTCGGTGCCGGCGTAGCCGTACAGGTCGAAATCCTTCGCAGGGTGCCCGACCAGCCCGACCAGCACCTGGTACTCCGCCAGCGGCGCGGGCGACCCGTCGGCCGACAGCGTGGCGTCCGGCAGCTGCCCGGAGCCGTAGCGCCCGATCCCGTAGCCGGCGAGCCCGCTGGCCTGGAAGTCCAGCACGCCGCGCACGATCGGCAGCACCATGCCCGCGCCGCCGCCGCCGGCCAGCATTGTGCTGTTGTGCCCGGCGCCCACGACGCTGACCCGGTCGTGCAGGAAGCGCGCGAGGCCGTACGCCTCGAAGTGCCCCCAGCCAGGGTCGAACGCCGCCTTGACGACCAGGTCGGGCGCGACCTCGTCGCTGTAGGTGGTGCCGGAGTAGAACTCCGCGCCGCCGGGATTGTTGACGTTGGCCGTGCCCGTGGTCGAGCCGCTGCCGTTCGGCCCCACGTAGTAGTTGGTCTGCGAGCCCTCGACCGACGCCGCCAGCCAGACGCGGTGGTCGGCGAAGTCCTTGGCGATGCGGAGCTGCGGCTGGCGCGCCCAGTTGAAGCCGGGCACGTACTGCGCGTCGATGGTGAGCGGGATGTCCTCCTGGCGTGGCGTGACGCCGACCTTGTTCAGGGTGAGCAGGCTCCAGGCCTGCCCGGCGAGGACGTGCAGGCCGGACGCCTTGCCGTCATACGTCGCGTAGAACTGGCGCAGGCGGGGCGTGTAGCTGTTGCTTTCCAGGGAGTTGGCGGTCGGCGCGGCCCCCAGGAAGTCGGACTCGACGTAGCCAGCGAGGTGGACCAGCGGCGTCGGGTCATCCTGCACCAGAAGCGACACCCGGCTCTGTCGGGCGGAGAAGCGGAACTCGCTCTCGTGCGCGGCCGGGGACTGGCGCTCGGGGATGCCGATGTAGGTGGAGCCGATGTCCGCGCTCTCGTTGCGGCTGCGCAGCACGTCCTCCAGCGCCACGAAGCCGCCGAACGAGACGGTGGCGTTGCCCACCTTGAAAGTGCCGAGCGGGCCGCCGGTGACGCCGGCCTGCTGCTGGCCGATCGAGCCGGGCGTGTTGAGGCTGACGCCGTTGCGCGCGCTGGTGGCGCCGAACTCGCCGCCCTGGCCGCCGCCACCCTGGCCCGGCCGGGCCGCGAACTGCGTCGTCTGGCCGCCCTGGCCGCCGCCCTGGCCGCCGCCGCCCTGGCCAGCATCGCCCTGGCCGCCGCCCGGCCGCAGGGCCGGCGATCCCTGCGCCAGGGCCTCGCCGCGCTCGCCCGCGCCCCGAGTGCCGTCCGCAAGGCGGCCGCCGGAGCCGCCCTGCGCGGCGCTGCCCGCGCTCGCGGCGCGCGCCTCGGCGCGGGCCTGCGCAGCCTCGGCGCGGGCGCTGCGCACCTGCGCGTCGCGCGCCGCGAGGTCGTGCCTGACCTGGCCGAGCTGGGTCTGCAGGGCGTGGATCTGCGCCTCGATCGCGGCGAGGCGGGGGTCCTCGGCCGCGCGCGCCGGCCCGCCCGCGCCGCACCAGACGAGCGTGCCCGCCGCAAGCAGCACGGTACGCGAGTGGAAACGTTGCGGCATGGCGCCCTCCGACGATCGGCTGGCCGCAGCATAGGAGGCGGGCATCCGCGCTTCCGGCACAAGACGATGACATTTCGGCCCGCGTTCCGACCCGGCGGCGCAACGAGGTTCGCGCGCCGCACGTTCTG
>CAXSES010000417.1:0-3049 GCA_964236225.1 uncultured Acetobacteraceae bacterium | reverse complement strand
ACACCAGACCCCAGCGTTCGCTCCGAAACCTGAATCCGCCAAACCAATACTTAAGTGAAGGCGGTCCAGGGGACCTTCCCCTGGCGGGGTCCAGGGGCAGAGCCCCTGGCCTTGCCTGCCTTGCCAGGTCAGGCTCTAAATCTGCTGATATTACGGTATAATATCGGACGCGCCTTCGCCGACATCGTCGTCGGGCACCATCGCGAGCAGAATGACCACGAGCACCAGGATGCCCGCGCCAAGCGTTCCAAGCCCCGCCGCCCAGCCCAGGGTGGACACCGCGAGAGCCGCGGCGACTACCACAATGACGCTGATGCCGCAGAGCACGGCACGCCGCATTGCGTCGCCGAAGCCAGTCGCGTCCCGATCCTGCATTGCCCGCTCCGCCGGTGTGCTACCGGACCTGCATACAGACCAGGGGTGAAGGAACCGTTAAGCCGGGAGACGGCCACGCCGGGGATGGGGGCGGCAGGCAAGGTCAAGGCGCGCCTCCAGGCATGGACCTCAATCCCGCCAAAGGCTCGGCTCTGGAGTTCAATTCTTAGGTGATGCCAGCGCCTTAAGTATTTGATTTTTCAGGAAAACAAGGCCAGGGGCTCTGCCCCTGGACCCCGCCAAAGGCTCGCCTTTGGAAACCGATACTTAAGTTGTGCCGGGTCCAGGGGCGGCTCGCCCCTGGCGGGTCTGGGCGTAGCCTGCCAAAGGTTCCGGCGGCCCTCTTGGGCCGTTGGAAGGGCAGGCGGAGGGAGAGCCCAGCCTTTCCTGCCGCGCCTCAGAAATCGATGCAGCGCCCCTTGCTTTCCCAGTCGCCGTAGCGCGTCGGGTCCTTGCCTTTCGGGCCGCCGGTCTCCCTCGGAGGCTCCGGCCGCTGGTCTGCCGTGCCAGGCGCGGGCGCGGCGGGCGCATCGGGGGTGGCGGGAGGGACGGAGGAGGTCTGGTCCGGTGTCTTGCTCATGGCGGGAAGATCGTGACCCGGGCCGCGCGGCGCAAGGCGCTCAGTGGTGCTCGGCTTCCGCGAGGCGCTGCGTCGCGAGCACGTGCCAGGGCGCGTCGGCGGCGCCGGCGGCGAGGGCCTTGCGGTACAGCTCCGCGGACTCGGCGTCCACTCTGCCCTGGGCGCGGGTGGTGGCCTCGGCGACCTCGAAGGCGACGGTGGCGTCAAAGCGGATGCCCAGGGCGCGGCGCCAGGCGGCGGCGGCGTCGCCCCAGTGCGCGAGGCTGGCCTCCGCCTGGCCCAGGATCAGGTAGCCCTGGCGCACCTGGTCCGAGCCGGGCGGCAGCTTGTCGATGCTCTGGCGCAGCTCGCCCAGCAGCTTGCCGTCCTCCGCGGCACGGCCGCTCGACGCCGCCAGCCGGGCGGCGAGCGGCGCCGCCGGCAGCTCGGGATGCCCGGCGGAGATCAGATAGAGCCCCACGGACACGCCGGGCACCAGCAGCAGGGCCGCCACCAGCGGCGCGCGGGAGGCGCGCGCCGGCACCACCTCGTCGCGCGCCGCCTCGGCCAGCAGGCGACGCTGGACCTCCAGCCGGGCGCTGTCGTGGTCGGCGGCGGCGAGGCGGCCCTCGCCCAGGTCGCGGTCCAGCTCCGCGAGCTGCGCCCTGTGCAGCGCCAGGGCGGGGTCGCGGCGACCGCGCACCGCCACGCCGCCGCGCATCACCCAGGCGATGGGCGCCAGCGACAGCGCGCACAGGCAGGCGATCGCCAGCCACACCATCATGCCGGCGAGGCCGTGACCGGATCGCGCAGCCTGCGGGCGGTCATCGCGCCGCGGTCAGCTCCGCCAGCCTCGCGCGCTCGGACTCGCTGAGCGGCGCGAGGCCGGCGGCGGGCCTGCGGCGCGCCAGCCAGGCCGCGCCCAGCCCGGCGAACAGCGCCAGGAACGGCGAGCCCCACAGCAGCAGCGTGGCGGAGTCCAGCGCCGGGCGCAGGCGGACGAAGTTGCCGTAGCGCGCGACCATCCAGGCGATGATCTGACGGTCGCTGTCGCCCGCCGCGACGCGCTGGCGCACGATGGCGCGCAGGTCGCGCGCGAGGGGAGCGCCGGAATCCTCGATGCTCTCGTTCTGGCACACGAGGCAGCGGAGCTGGGAGCCGACCTGCTCGGCGCGCGCCTCCTGGGCGGGATCGCGCAGCATCTCTGCGGGATCGCTCAGCGCCAGGGCCGGCCCTGCCAGGAGGCAGAGGGCGAGGAGGGCGGCGACGGTCTGGCGCAGGGGCATTTCAGGGTCCGGGCTCTGGCGGGAAGGACTGGACGCGCCGGTCCGGCGGCGGCGATACGCCGGTTCGGCGGCGGCGGCACCGGGCGGCCCTGCCGCGAGCGTGCCGGGCCCGCACGGACGGCGCTCAGCCGAGCCTGCGCAGCAAGGGCATGAGTTGCTGGCGGACGACATCGGGGTCAAGTGGGCCGGCCCAGTGCCAGTGCACGATTCCGCCGCGGTCGATGACGTAGCTCTCCGGCACCCCGGTCACGCCCCAGTCGATGGCGACGCGGCCGTCGGCGTCGCGCGCCACGCGGGCGTAGGGGTTGCCGTTGTGGCGCAGGAAGTCGGTCGCCGCCTCCATCCGGTCCTCGTAGGTGATGCCCCAGATCGGCATGCCTGCGCGGGCGAGCTGGGTCAGCATCGGCGCCTCCTGCACGCACGGGATGCACCAGGACGCGAAGAAGTTCAGCAGGACCGGGCGCTCCGGCGTCGCCAGATCGGCCGACGAGAACCCCTGCCCAGGCGAGCCGTCCGGCAGCGGCTGCGCCGGCAGGCTGAACGGCGGCACCGGGTGGCCGACCAGGGGGCTCGGCACGCCATGCGGGTCGAAGGCGCCGGTGCGCATCCTGTCCAGCATGGTCCAGAACGCGGCCCCGCCGGCGGCGGCGATGCCGAGGGGGGCCAGCATCAGGACGCGGCGGCGGTCGAGGGTGATCATGGCGGGGGAGCTTCGGGAAGGAAGCAAGGCTGGGCTCTGCCCAGACCCGCCAGGGGCGAGCCGCCCCTGGACCTGGCGCAACTTAGAGCATTTTCGGGACTGATGGCTTCATACCCCCATGCAACCAGG
>CAXSES010000416.1:0-3051 GCA_964236225.1 uncultured Acetobacteraceae bacterium | reverse complement strand
GGCTCGCCGTGCCCGGGCTCGCCGTGCCCGGTGCGCCGGCCAACGCGATCCCGCGTCCCCGCAAGCACGAGGCCGCGGCGCGGCCCGGCGGACAGGGCCCCGATTCGCGGCGCCGCCCGTCGCGCCGCGGCGGGGTCACGCACGCCTAGATGGCGACGCGCACTCCAAGCTCTACCACGCGGTCGCTGGGAATGCGGAAGAACTCCGTCGCCGGCACCGCGTTGCGCGCCATCACCAGGAACAAATAGAGCCGCCAGATCGGCAGCTTCGGCACCATCGCGCGCACCAGCACCTCGCGCGACAGGAAGTAGCTGACCTGCATCGGGTCGTAGCCGATGCCCCTGTCGCGCATGTCGTCGAGCGCGCGCGGGATGTTCGGGCTCTCCATGAAGCCGTAGCGCAGCACGATGCGCGAGATGCCGGGCGCCAGCTCGCTCAGCTCGGCGCGGCGCTCGGCGTCGGCCTCCGGCACGTCGAGCGTCTGGACGGTGACGAACAGCACACGCTCGTGCAGCACCTTGTTGTGCTTGAGGTTGTGCAGCAGCGCGCCGGGCACGTAGTCGGGGTTGCCGGTGAGGAACACCGCGATGCCCGGCACCCGTATGGTGCGCGACTGCGGCAGCCTGGCCAGGAAGGAGGCGAGCGGCAGGCTGTCCTGCTTCCAGCGCGCCAGGATCAGGCTCCTGCCCTGCTTCCACGAGGTCATCGCCGCCAGCAGCCCGAGGCCCAGCGCCAGCGGCACCCAGCCGCCCTGCAGCACCTTGAGCACGTTGGCGAGGAAGAACACGCCGTCGATCAGGAAGAACGTGCCCCACACGCCGAGCGCCGCCGCGCGCGACCAGCCGAACTGGCGGCGGAACACCACCGCGGCCAGCACGCAGGTGCACAGGAACGTGCCCGTCACCGCGATGCCGTAGGCGGAGGCCAGCGCGTCCGAGGAGCGGAACGACAGCACGAGCAGCAGCACGCCGACCAGCAGCGCGGAGTTGACCTGCGGCAGGAAGATCTGGCCCTCTTCCGTGGTCGAGGTGTGGGTCACGGTCAGGCGCGGCAGGAAGCCGAGCTGCATGCACTGCCGCGCCACGGAGAAGGCGCCCGAGATCAGCGCCTGGCTGGCGATCACCGTGGCCAGCGTGGCGAGGATCACCAGAGGCAGGCGCAGCCAGTCCGGCCCCAGCAGGAAGAACGGGTTCTCGATCGCGGACGGCTCGCGCATCACCAGCGAGCCCTGGCCGAAATAGTTCAGCACCAGGCAGGGCAGCACCAGCACCAGCCAGTCGAAGCGGATCGGCCCCGCGCCGAAATGCCCCATGTCCGCGTAGAGCGCCTCGGCGCCGGTCACGGACAGCACCACCGCGCCGAGCGCCACGAAGGCCAGCCAGCCATGGTCCCAGACGAAGACCGCGCCGTAGTTCGGCAGCAGCGCCCGCAGCACGAACGGGTGGCGCACGACCTCTGCGGCCCCGAGCGCGCCGAGTGCCAGGAACCACAGCAGCATCACCGGCCCGAACACCCGCCCGATCGAGGCGGTGCCGCGCCGCTGCAGCGCGAACAGCACCAGGATCACCACGATCGAGACCGGCAGCACCAGCTCGCCCGCGCTGGGGACCGCGATCTCCGCGCCCTCCACGGCGGACAGCACCGAGATCGCCGGCGTGATCACCCCGTCGCCGAAGAACAGGCACGCGCCGCCGACGCCGACCAGCCCGAGCGTGGCGCGCAGCCGCTCGTTGCCCGCGACGCGCTGCGCCAGGGCCATCAGCGCCAGGATGCCGCCCTCGCCGCGGTTGTCCGCGCGCATCACCAGCAGCACGTATTTCACCGTCACGATCAGGACCAGCGACCAGAAGATCAGCGACAGGCAGCCCAGCACCTCCGCGTCGGAGATCGCGCGCCCGCCGAACAGCGCCAGCGTCGCCTTGAAGGCGTAGAGCGGGCTGGTGCCGATGTCGCCGTACACGATGCCGAGCACGCCCAGCATCGCGCCGACGCGCAGGGGACGCCGCACCGCGTCGCCGAGGGAGGAGGCGTGGTCGGCCAGCTCGCTCATGCGGCGGCGGCCGGGTGGCTCGAAGGCGGCGGAAGGTGGCAGATGACGAACGCCCCAGGCCGGACCACGGCACGGCGTGCCATGCTGAACGGTGCGCTGAGGTAGGGGAGTGGGCCGGCTCCCGCAAGTCCGGGGCACAGGCAGCCAGCAAGGCCGGGCTCCGCCCGGACCCGCCAGGGGGGAGACCCCCCTGGACCCGGCATGACTCAAGTTGCGCCGGGTCCAGGGGCGGCTCGCCCCTGGCGGAGTTTGAGGCCCATGCTTGAAGGCGGGGCCTCAACCTTCCTTGCTTCGGCTCCCGAAGATGGCGCTGCCGACGCGGACGTGGGTGGCGCCCCGTGCGATCGCCGCCGCGTAGTCGCCGGACATGCCCATCGACACCACGCCGAGCCCGTGCGCCCTCGCCCGCGCCGCCAGCCACGCGAAGTGCGGCGCCGGGTCCTCGCCCGCCGGCGGCACGCACATCAGCCCGCGCAGCGCCGCGCCGAACCGCGCCTGGCACGCCTGCACGAACCCGTCCGCCGCCTCGCGCGCCACGCCGGATTTCTGCGCCTCGTCGCCCACGTTGACCTGCACCAGCAGGCGGGGCTGGCGGCCCTCGCGCTGCGCCGCGTCCGCGATGGCGTCGGCGAGCCTGGCGCGGTCGAGCACCTCGATCACGTCGAACAGCCGCACCGCGTCGCGCGCCTTGTTGGTCTGCAAGCCCCCGACCAGGTGCAGCACCAGCCCGGGCGTCGCCGCGCGCAGGGAGGGGAACTTCGCCTGCGCCTCCTGCACCCTGTTCTCGCCGAACACGCGCTGCCCGGCCGCGACCGCGAGCGCCACCCGCGCCGCCGGGTGGGTTTTCGACACCGCCACCAGCGTGACATCCTCTGTCGCGCGCCCGCAGCCGAGCGCCGCGCGCGCGATCCCGTCGCGCACCTCGGCCAGCGCCCCGGCCAGCGGCGGCCCGGCTTCCTGCCCGGACGCCGTGCCCGCGGCGTTGTTGTCCGCGGCGCCGT
>CAXSES010000415.1:0-3054 GCA_964236225.1 uncultured Acetobacteraceae bacterium | reverse complement strand
CCAGGGGCGCGGCCACGAGGGGGAGGGGGGGTGCGCCCGGACCCGCGAGGGGCTGGGCGGTGGGGGCGTCGGACGGGTTGATCAAGCGCAGGCTCTCTCCTGGTTGGGGATGATCGGGTCGGCGGGCACGGCCGGGCGCGCGGGGACGCCGTCCGCGACGCTGATCGGGTGTCCCAGGAGCGAGTTGGGGTGCCCCACCGCGATCTGCACCTCCACCACCTGGCCGACGAGCGACATCGGCCCGGCCAGATGCACAGGCTGCAGGTAGGGCGAGCGCCCCGACACCTGCCCCGGGTGGCGCCCCGCCCCGGTGAACAGCACCTCCAGCGTGCGCCCCGCGCACGCCGCGTTGAACGCCGCCTGCTGCGCCCGCAGCAGCGCCTGCAGAGATTGCAGCCGCTCGTCGCGCACCGCCTCCGGCACCTGCTGCGCGGCGCCCGCCGCCGGCGTGCCCGGCCTGGGCGAGTACTTGAAGCTGAACGCCTGCGCGAACCCCACCGCCTCGACCAGCCGCAGCGTCGCGGCATGGTCCGCGTCCGTCTCGCCGGGATGGCCCACGATGAAGTCCGAGGACAGCGCGAGGTCCGGACGCGCCTCGCGCAGCCGCTCCACCAGACGCAGGTAGTCCGCCGCCGTGTGCCTCCGGTTCATCGCCGCCAGCACCCGGTCCGACCCAGACTGCACCGGCAGGTGCAGGAACGGCATGAGCTGCGGCAGGTCCCGGTGCGCCTGGATCAGGCAGTCCCCCGGGCCCGCGTCGCCCGAGGCCATGTCGCGCGGGTGCGACGTCGTGTAGCGCAGCCGCGCCACCCCCGGGATCTCCGCCAGCGCCCGCAGCAGCCGCGCCAGCCCCCAGGTGCCGCCCCCTTTGAGATCAGCGGGCGCCTCGCCGTGGTAGGCGTTGACGTTCTGCCCGAGCAGGGTGATCTCGCGCGTCCCCTGCGCCACCAGCCGCCGCGCCTCCGCCAGCACCGACGCCGCCGGCCGGCTCGCCTCCGCCCCGCGCGTGTAGGGCACCACGCAGAACGAGCAGAACTTGTCGCAGCCCTCCTGCACCGTGAGGAACGCCGTGATCCCCTGCGGCGCCGACTGGTCGGGCAGGAAGTCGAACTTCTGCTCCGTCGGGAAGTCCGTCTCGACCACGCAGCCCGCCGCCCGGCTCGCCCGCGCCACCATCTCCGGCAGCCGGTGGTAGGTCTGCGGCCCGAGCACGATGTCCACGTAGGGCGCGCGCGCCAGTATCTCCTGGCCCTCCGCCTGCGCCACGCAGCCGGCCACCGCGAGGATGGTGCGCTGCCCACGCTCCGCCCTCGCCTGCTTGACCAGCCGCAGCCGCCCCAGCTCGGAGAACACCTTCTCCGCCGCCCGGTCGCGGATGTGGCAGGTGTTGAGCACGATCATGTCCGCGTCGTCCGGACCCTCCGCCGGCCCGTAGCCGACCGGCGCCAGCACGTCGGCCATGCGCAGGCTGTCGTACACGTTCATCTGGCAGCCCCAGGTGATGACGTGCAGCCTGCGGGGACCCGTGCGCGCGCCATCCGGGCGCGCACCGGCCGCGCGCGCGCCCGAGCCGGGCGCGTCCGAGCCGGGCGCGCCGAAACCGGGCGCGTCGGGCAGGGCCGCGCCTTGCCCGGCGGGGAGTTCGGCAGGCGGAGCGGTCATCGGCATGGTGTCCCGGCCCCGCCCGGGGAAGACCGGCGGGAGCGGAATGAGGAATCGGGGCGGCCCGGGAGCGAGTCAACCCTGGAGACGGCGTGCCGCAGCGGCGCTTGTCCTGTTCCAACCAATCGGAGTGTCGCAGGACGCACCGGTGCCGTGTCAAGCGATTCGGCCGAGGCGGAGGCGAGCCGCCCCTGGGCCGCGGCCCTGCCCAAGGCAAGCCGGTCCAGGGCGGCTGGCCCTGGCGGAGCCTCGACCTTGCCGGCCTCCTCGGCCTCTCCCGCCTGCGGGCTTGGCCTGCCCTGGCATTCTGGTGCAAGAACGTCGCCGTCCCGGATGCCCCAAGCGGGCCGCAGCGGAGTGGGTCGCATCGTCATCGTGTTCGCCATCGGCCACCCCGGCTTCGACTCCCTGGGCGAGGGCTGGTCCGAGCCGGAGGGCGACCGCACCTGGGCCATGGGCCCGCGCAGCACCCTGGTGCTGCCCAGGCTGGTGCCGATGCCGGACGGCTACACCGCCACCCTGAACGTCCAGGGCTACGAGCCGGACGGGCGCCCCCAGGCGCTGCGCGTCCTGTGCAACGGCGCCGACCTGGGCGAGCAGGAGCTGCCCCGCGACGGCCCGCTGGTGCTCGGGCTCGACGCGGCGATGCTGGACGGGCACGGGCGCACGGAGCTGGTGTTCCTGCCGCGCCACCACACCAGCCCCGCCGACGCGGGCCAAAGCGAGGACCGGCGCGCGCTGTCCTTCTCTCTGGCCTGGATATCGTTCTCCGCGCGCATGCCGCCCGCCGACGTCATCGAGCCGCCTGTCGCCGGCCTCGACGACGCCGCGCTGATGATGGGCTTCGAGAGCCTGGGCGACGACTGCGAGTTCGGCTTCGCCCAGCGCGCCGCCGGCGCCGAGCCGCTCAGCCTGCTGCGCTTCGGCGGCATCCGGCTGCACCGCCTCGACGAGGCGCTGGCCACGGGGTTCGCCGGCATCGACGACCCCGCCGAGCTGGGCATCTCGATCCAGGGCGGGCGCGGCCACGGCGAGTACATGATCGTGCAGAACCGCTACCGCTACCACTACCACACCTTCGTCAACTCCTGGGAGATGGAGCGCGACGCGCTGGTCGCCCGCGAGGCCGCGCGCCTGACCTTCTGCCGACGCAAGCTGCTGGAGGACCTGGAGGACGGCGACAAGATCTTCGTGGTCAAGAGCAGCGCCGGCGCCGGCCTGCGCCTCGACCAGGTGGCGCCGGTGGCGGAGCGGGTGGCGCGCCTCGGCGGCGGCGTCACCTTCTGGGCCAGCGCGTCGGACGACGACCACCCGCCGGGCACCCTGGACTGGCACGGGCCGACCCTTCTGGAAGGCCGCCTCGACCGGCTGTGCACCCCGGGCGAGGCGACG
>CAXSES010000414.1:1258-3065 GCA_964236225.1 uncultured Acetobacteraceae bacterium | reverse complement strand
TAAGTAAAGCTGGTCCAGGGGGCTCCCCCTGGCGGGTCCCCGCCTTCAAGCAATGGGCAGAGCCCAGCCTTGCTTCCGTGCTGCCTGCATTCCGGGCACCCTGCCGCAGTGGCGGGCAGCGGCCCGGTTGCTTGCCGCACAGCGCCTTCGCCGTCAGAATGGCGCGGTGTCGAAGGGATCAGCGATGGCGAGAGCGGACCGTGCGGCGGCACGTGCGGTGCTGGGCGCGTTGCTGGGGGTGGCGATGGGCGGGGCGGCGTCGGGCAAGACCCTGGTGTACTGCTCCGAGGGCTCGCCCGAGAACTTCAACCCGATGCTCAACACCACCGGCACCACGTTCGACGCCAACCGCCCGATCTACCAGCGCCTGCTGGCGTTCGCGCCGGGCACGACCACGCTGGTGCCGTCGCTGGCCGAGCGCTGGGAGGTCAGCGCGGACGGCCTGGCGTACACGTTCCACCTGCGCCAGGGCGTGGCGTGGCAGCCCAACGCGCGGTTCAGGCCGACGCGGCCGTTCAACGCCGACGACGTGCTGTTCTCGTTCGACCGGCAGGGCCGCGCGGACAGCCCGTTCCACGCGGTCTCCGGCGGCGGCTACGAGTACTGGAACGACATGGCGTTCCCCACCCTGCTGAAGTCGGTGGAGAAGCTGGACGACGCCACGGTGCGCTTCACGCTGAGCCAGCCGCAGGCGCCGTTCCTCGCCGACCTGGCCATGGACTTCGCCGCGATCCAGTCGAAGGAGTACGGCGACGTGCTGCTCAAGGCCGGCAAGCCCGAGCTGATCGACCAGGAGCCGGTCGGCACCGGGCCGTTCGCCCTGCTGGCCTACCAGCGCGACGCGGTGATCCGCTACCGGGCGTTCCCCGGCTACTGGGGCGAGAAGCCGCACGTGGACAACCTGGTGTTCAGCATCGTCAAGGACCCGGCGGTCAGGCTCGCGAAGCTGCGCGCCAACGAGTGCCAGGTGATGAGCTACCCGGCGATGGCCGACCTCGCGGCGATCCGCGCCGACCCGCAGCTCCGGATGATGGACCAGCCGGGGCTGAACATCGGCTATCTCGGGCTCAACACCACCAAGAAGCCGTTCGACGACCGCCGGGTCAGGCTCGCGCTGAACATGGCGGTGGACCGCAAGGCGATCGTGGATGCCGTGTACCAGGGCGCGGGCACGCCGGCGACCACTCTGCTGCCGCCGACGCTGTGGGCGTACGACAACGCGATCCAGCCCTACCCGCACGACCCGGAGCGGGCGCGCGCGCTGCTGGCGGAGGCGGGCTACAGGGACGGCGTGGACATCGACCTGTGGGCGATGCCGGTGCAGCGGCCGTACAACCCTGACGCGCGAAGGGCGGCCGAGCTGATGCAGGCCGACCTCGCGGCGGTGGGCGTGCGCGCGAGGATCGTCAGCATGGAGTGGGGCGAGTACAGGAAGCGCGTGGCGCAGGGCGAGGACCAGTCGGCCGAGTTCGGCTGGACCGGCGACAACGGCGACCCAGACAATTTCTACACCCCCTTGGCGGGCTGCGCGGCCGCGGCGTCGGGCAGCAACACGCCGAGATGGTGCGACCCCGCGTTCGATGCGCTGATCCGGCGCGCGGCCACGCTGGGCGACCAGGCGCAGCGCAAGGCGCTTTACGACCAGGCGGCGGTGATCCTGAACGACGCGGCGCCGTTCTTCCTGATCGCGCATTCCACAGTGTTCATGCCGATGCGCCGCGAGGTGAGCGGCTACGTGATGAGCCCGCTCGGCTCCCACGAGTTCGACGCCGTGGACGTGCGTTAGGGGTGGGGCGCTAGGGATGGG
>CAXSES010000414.1:0-1158 GCA_964236225.1 uncultured Acetobacteraceae bacterium | reverse complement strand
TGGGGCGCTAGGGATGGGACGTTTCCTGCTGCGGCGGCTGGCGTCGGTGCTGCCGACGCTCGTGGGCGTGACGCTGCTGAGCTTCGCGATGATCCACCTGGTCCCGGGCGACCCGATCGAGGTGCGCTCGGGCGAGCACGGCATCGCGCCGGAGCGGCTCGCGCAGCTCCGCCACGAATACGGGCTGGACCGGCCGCTGTGGCGCCAGTTCGTCGCCTACGAGGGCCAGGTGGCGCAGGGCGACCTCGGCCGCTCCCTGGTGAGCCACGAGCCGGTGTGGAGCGAGTTCCTCACCCTGTTCCCCGCGACGCTGGAGCTTTCGGCCTGCGCGATGCTGCTCGGCGTGGGCCTGGGCATCCCGCTCGGCGTGGTGGCGGCGACCCGCCGCGGCTCTGCGCTCGACTACGGGCTGATGGGCGCCGCCACCACAGGCGTTTCGCTGCCGATCTTCTGGCTCGGCCTGATGCTGATCCTGCTGTTCTCCGTGGGGCTGGGCTGGACGCCTGTGTCGGGCGAGGTGTCGGAGGCCTACTACGTGCCCGCAGTGACCGGCCTGATGCTGGTCGACAGCCTGCTCGGCGGCGACCCGGGCTCGTTCGGCTCTGTGCTCGGCCATCTCGTGCTGCCGACGGTCGTGCTGGGCACGCTGCCGCTCGCGGTGGTCGCGCGCATGACCCGCTCGGCGATGCTGGAGGTCCTCGGCGACGACTTCATCCGCACCGCGCGCGCCAAGGGCCTGTCGCCGGCGCGCGTCGTCGTGGTGCACGGGCTGCGCAACGCCCTGATCCCGGTGGTCACTGTGATCGGGCTCACCGTCGGCAGCCTGCTCGGCGGCGCGATCCTGACCGAGACGGTGTTCTCCTGGCCTGGCATCGGGCGCTGGCTGGTGGAGGCGATCGAGCGGCGCGACTACCCGGTGCTGCAAGGGGGCACGCTGCTGGTCGCGACCCTCGTTGTGCTGGTCAACCTGGGCGTGGACCTGCTCTACGGCGTGCTCGACCCGAGGCGGCGCGGGTGAGCGGCGGCCCCGAAGGCAGAAAGCGAGGCCGGGCTCTCCCTCCGCCTGCCATTCCAATGGCCCAGGCGGGCCATCGGAACCTTTGGCCAGCTCCGCCCAGACCCGCAAAGGGCCCGAGGCCCTTTGATCCCGCTCGCTTA
>CAXSES010000413.1:0-3070 GCA_964236225.1 uncultured Acetobacteraceae bacterium | reverse complement strand
CAGGATCACGTCGTTCTCCGTGGCCTCGCCGTGCTGCGCGCGGGCCAGGTCGGCCATCAGCGTGTCGGCGACCGGCACGCGGTAGTGGATCGGGTCCCAGTAGTGGGCGCGGTCGCGGGTGATCGGGCTGGGGATCATGAAGTCGGCGATTGTGACGTTGGCGATGGAGGCGACCTCGCGCATCACTGACTGCTTGCAGGCGGTCCATTTCTGCGCGGTGGCGGTGCCGGGCAGGCCCTGCTGCTCCAGGCTGTCGGGGGTGAAGAACAGCAGCTTGCGGGTCGCGGGCGGCAAGAGGCGCAGCGCGGGGGCCAGCAGCGACAGCGCGGCCTGCGGCGGCGGGGTGGATGGGGCGGGGTCGGCGGGGGGGGTGTCCCAGGCGGCGAAGGTCGCGTCGACGCGGGCGCGGTCGTAGGCGGAGTCGGGGGGGAGGAAGTTGGTGTAGCCGTCCCGGCCGTAGCGCGCCGGCTTGAGGCCCAGCATCGTCCACAGCTCGCTGGCCGCCTCCTGCAGGGCGTAGAGGTTGAACATCTCCGCGTAGCCGGGCCAGCGGGAGGGCTCGTACATCCAGTCGGGGAACGGGCGGGCGTTGCGCTCGATCGTCTCGCCGAGGCGGCACCAACTGTCGTCGAGGCCGACGAGCACCGTGGCGGGGCGGGGGTGGCTGGCCGCGAACACCGCCAGCAGGCGGACCTGCTCCCAGGCGGTGGCGCTGTTCATCGAGAGGTTGGCGAAGTGGCCGCCGAGCGTGGCGTCGAGCACGGCGGGGCGCAGCAGGCGGCTGGTGGAGGTGCCGAGCACCACGGAGTCGAAGCGGGGCGAGCGGGCCAGCGCCGGGAAGGTGTAGCGGGCGTTGGTGGTCACCGGCACGCGCGGCAGGGCGGGCGCGCCGGGCAGGGCGTCCCAGGGGTCGATGGCCACGATCGCGGCGTAGAGCAGCGCGGCCATCGCCAGGGTGGCGAGGGCGAGCAGGCGCAGGAAGCGGCGCCACTGCGCGGCGTCGAGGGCGGTGGTCGCCATCGACGGCCCGGCCGCGAAGCCGTCGGCGCGATGCGGGGCGCGGGTCGCGGCGTCGCCGGGGCCACGCCCGCGGCCCGCGCCCGGGCCTTTCCCCGCGCCAGAGCCTCCTCCCGCGCTAGGGCCTTTTCCCGCGCCAGGGCCTTTTCCCGCGCCAGGGCCGAAGCCGGCTCCTGAGCGGAGCCTGGCCATGGCGGAGGGCGTCGCTCCCGGGTGGGGCGGGGCGGCCTGCTTCCTGCCGGGGGGGCGCCTAGAAGCGGAAATAGATGAACTCATTGGGGACGCGGCCGCCGATCAGGAGGAGCAGGAACACGAAGAGGGCGGCGGCGGGCAGCGCCAGCCAGGGACGCGGGCGCAGCCGGGCGAGGGCGGCCTGCTGGCTGGTGGGGCCGAGCACGGCGACCAGGGCGGCGATGGCCACCACCGGCAGGTTTTCCACATGCACGCTGCCGACGCCGTTCCCGCCGCCCATGGCGCGCAGCATGGAGGCGGCGACGCCGAAGCCGGGGGCGCGGAAGACGACCCAGGTGGCGACCACGAACAGCATGGTGATCGGCCAGCCGAGCGCCCTGGGCATGCGCAGGCCGGTGCGGTCCCAGGCGGAGTTCGCGGCGAGCGCGGCGCCGTGCAGGCCGCCCCAGGCGACGAAGCTCCAGGCGGCGCCGTGCCACAGGCCGCCCGCCAGCATGGTGAGGATGACGTTGATCGGCTGGCGCCAGGCGGGGACGCGGCTGCCGCCCATCGGGATGTAGAGGTAGTCGCGCAGGAAGCGGCTCAGAGTGATGTGCCAGCGGCGCCAGAACTCGCGGATCGAGCACGCGCGGTAGGGGGCGTCGAAGTTGTAGGGCAGGCGCAGGCCGAACAGCAGGGCGAGGCCGATCGCCATGTCGGAGTAGCCGGAGAAGTCGAAGTATATTTGCAGGGTGTAGGTGCCGGCGGCGGCCCAGGCCTCGGCGAGGCTGAGCGGGGCGGTGGCGGCGCGCGCGAACAGGGGGTCGCAGACCAGGGCGAGGGTGTCGGCCAGCGCCGCCTTCTTGGCCAGCCCGATGGTGAACAGGACGGCGCCGCGGGCGGCCAGCTCGGCCATGTGCGGGCCGCGGGGGGTGGCCGCGAACTGCGGCACGATCTCGTTGTGGCGGACCAGCGGGCCGGCGATGAGCTGGGGGAAGAAGGTCACGAACTCGAGGAAGTCGAGCAGGCGGTAGACGTGGCGGTCGCCGCGCCTGAGGTCGAGCAGGTAGGACAGCTTCTGGAACGCGAAGAAGCTGATGCCGAGCGGCAGGACGATGTTCCAGGGCTCGAAGGCGATGCCGGCGAGGCTGTCGACGTTGGCTTTTGCGAAGTTCGCGTACTTGAACCAGGCGAGGATCGCGAGGTTGAGCGCGATGGCGGCGTCGAGTATCCAGCGGGCCTCTCGCCGCGCGGGGTAGAGGCCGCGCCACACGCCGGAGCGGCCGGCCCAGAGCTGGACCAGCAGCCAGTTGGCGAGGCTCAGCGCGACCAGCATCGCGGCGTAGGGCCGGCTCCACGCGGCGTAGAACACCAGGGAGGTGGAGACCAGCACGAGCTGGCGCAGCCTGCGGTCGCGCGAGGCCAGGTGGTAGAGCAGCAGCACCGGCGGCAGGAAGCCGAGCAGGAAGAACTGCGTGGAGAACAGCACCGCTCAGGGCGCCCGCACGAACAGGCCGACGGTCAGCGCCAGGCCGATCAGCACCACGCCCGCGCGCAGCAGGCGCTCGTTGGCGCGCAGCAGCAGCCAGGCGCCGAGCTGGCCGCCGAGGATGGCGCCGACGGCGAGCACGCCGGCCGCGCCCCAGCGCACGGAGGGCGAGAACACGAAGATCAGCATCGCGGAGGCGTTCATCATGCCGGCGAGCACGTTCTTGGTGGCGCCGGCCTGGCGCATCGGCAGGCCGGCCACCGTGAGCGCGGCGAGCATCAGGAAGCCGATGCCGCCGCCGAAATAGCCGCCGTAGACCGAGATCGCGAACTGCGCCACGCCGGCGGGCCAGGGGCCGAGCGGGCGGGGTGCGGCGGGCGGCGGCGCGGCGTC
>CAXSES010000412.1:0-3088 GCA_964236225.1 uncultured Acetobacteraceae bacterium | reverse complement strand
GCTGTCCGCCTACAGCCCCAGGCGTCGCCGCATCTCGTCGGCCGCCGCCGCCGTGTCGTCAAGCGGCAGGGCGGCCCACTGCTCCAGTCGCCCTGCGAACGGACGCACCCTGCCCTCCCGCGCGAGCCCGTCCAGGAACAGGCCGATGCGCCGCGAGCGGCCGGGCAGAGCGGCCAGCAGCACCGGCGCCGAGGTCGCCACCGCCTCGGACACCATCGACACGCTGTCGATGGTGGCGACGATCACGTCCGCGCAGGCGAGCAGGCCGAAATACGGGTTCTCGCCTGTCATGTCCCACACCATCGCGCCCAGCGGGCGCAGCGCAGCCTCCAGCGCCGCGCGCACGGCGGGGTCGGTGCGGCGCGACGCGGTGACAGCCAGGCCGACGCGGTCGCGCGCCACCATCGCGGCAAGCCGAGCCGCGAGCGCCGCGCCCTCGGCCGGGCCGAGGCGGAAGCGGCCGTTGCTGCCGCCCACCAGAACGGCGACCAGGGGACGCGGCAGGGAGGCGAGGCGCGGCAGCCACGCGGCGCGCGCGGCCGCCAGGCGTTCCGGCGTGGCGCGGTGCAGGGCGGTGCGGGTGACGAGGACGTTGGGCCCGCTCAGCTCGTCGTGGCGGCTGACCACGACGAGGTCGAAGCGGCGCGGGTCCATGCGCGGCGCCTGCACCTGCACCACGCGCGCGCCCCGGCGGCGCAGCGCCGCGCCCACCGCGCCGCCCATGCCGCCAACGCCGATCGCCAGCCCCGGCACAGGCTTGGCCTGGAGCCCGGTCGCGCGCAGCGGCCATGGCCACAGCCGCGCCGGAACGCGGTTCCAGGGCGCCGCGGCGACAAGGTCGCGCAAATCGGGACGCAGGCCGGCGGCCTCGGCGAGCCCCAGCGCCTGGGCCTGGAGGCCGGCGTATGGCTCGCTCAGCACCTGGCAGGGCGCAGAGGCGAGAAGCGCGGGCCGCAAGGCCGGAGCCGCGTCGTCGGCACCCGACGTCGCAGACGCCGGAGTGCCGCAGGCGTCAGGAGGCGTCATGCCCAGGGGGGTGGTGTTCGGCGTCGGGGTGCCGCCGCTGCGCGCGCGGGTCAGCTCGTGGTCACGCGGGCCTTGATCTTGTCGAAGATGCCCTGGCTCAGCGCCTTCTTGGTGACCATGTCGGAGGGCACGGTGTAGGGCCGGTGGGCGATGATCGCCTGGGCGCGTTTGGGGCCGATCTGCGGGATCGCGTCAAGCTGCGCGGCGCTGGCGGTGTTGACGTTGACGGGTGCCCCTGGCGCGGCGGCCGTGGTGCCTGGCCGCGCCGCGGTCGTGGTGCCCGGCCGCGCCGCGGCCATGGCGCCGGGTCGGGCCGTCGCCGGGGCGCCCATGCTCCCGGCGGCCATGCCGCCAGGCGTCATGGCGCGGGCGCCGGGGCTGGCCGGGGTCTGGGCCAGCGCGGAGCCCGCGAGCGCCATGCCGCCGGCGATCAGGCTGAGGACGATGCGTTTCATCGGGGCGAGTCCCTGGGGTTGTTGCACCCGCAGACTGGCGTCGGCGGCAAGCGCAGCGCAAGGCGCGGCGACGGCGCGGCATGGCCGGCGCAGCCATTCTGTTGCGAATCCGACACGATGCTTCGGGGCGGATGCGCTCCTCGTCCTCGCCTTGTGCGATCACAATGGAAGGTGATCTCGCCTTGCGCGATCACGATGGAGAGCAGGCCATCCTCCGGTTGTGGTTGCGCTACCATGAAAATCCTTGACTTCTCAACGCCGCTTTGCTAGAGGCTGACGGGCGCGACATGACGTGATGCAGCGGGCCGCCAGGGTTTTGGCTGCCGCTCCACATCAGGAAACTCCGCGCCGGTCAGCCGCCCTGATGGCTGCTACGAGCGCAGGTTTGCGCGACACGGAAGACTCACAGTGAACACGTTCGAACAGCTCGGCCTGGCCGCGCCCCTTCTCAAGGCGCTGGCCGCCGAAGGCTATACCATTCCCACCCCCATCCAGCAGCAGGCGATCCCGCTGGTGATGGCCGGCCGCGACGTCCAGGGCATCGCCCAGACCGGCACCGGCAAGACCGCCGCCTTCGCGCTGCCGATCCTCCACCGCCTGCTCGCCAACCCGAAGCCGGCGCAGCGCCGCGGCTGCCGCGTGCTCGTGCTCTCGCCGACCCGCGAGCTGGCCGGGCAGATCGCCGAGAGTTTTCGTTCGTACGGCAGCCAGACCAACCTGCGCGTGGCCCTGATGTTCGGCGGCGTGCCGAAGCCGCGCCAGGCCAAGGCCGTCTCCAGCGGCGTCGACGTGCTCGTCGCGACCCCTGGCCGCCTGCTCGACCACATGAACGACCGCGCGGTCGATCTCGGCGCCACAGAGGTCCTGGTGCTCGACGAGGCCGACCACATGCTCGACCTCGGCTTCATCGTGCCGATCCGCAAGATCGCGGCGACGCTGCCGGTCGTGCGGCAGAGCCTGTTCTTCTCCGCGACCATGCCGAAGGAGATCTCCGGCCTCGCCGGCGCCCTGCTGCGCGACCCCGCGCATGTCGCGGTGACGCCGGTGGCGACCACCGCCGACCGCGTCGACCAGACCGTCGTGTTCGTCGAGGCGTCGCGCAAGCGCATCCTGCTGGCCAGCGTGCTCAAGCGCACCGGCATGGAGCGCACCCTGGTGTTCACGCGCACCAAGCACGGCGCGGACCGCGTCGTGCAGCACCTGGAGGCCGCCGGCATCCAGGCGCGCGCGATCCACGGCAACAAGAGCCAGGGGCAGCGCGAGCGGGCCCTGGCCTCGTTCAAGGACGGCAGCGCGCCGGTGCTGGTCGCGACCGACATCGCGGCGCGCGGCATCGACGTGGACGGGGTGAGCCACGTCATCAACTTTGACCTGCCGAACGTGCCGGAGAGCTACGTCCACCGCATCGGCCGCACCGCGCGCGCCGGCAAGGCGGGCAAGGCGATCAGCTTCTGCGACAGCTCCGAGCGCGCCCACCTGCGCGGCATCGAGAAGCTGATCCGCACCCGGGTGCCGGTCGTGGAGCAGGACGCGCTGGCGGCCTGAAGAAAGAGCTGGGCTCTCCCTCCGCCTGCCCTTCCAACGACCCAAGAGGGTCGTCGGAACCT
>CAXSES010000411.1:0-3092 GCA_964236225.1 uncultured Acetobacteraceae bacterium | reverse complement strand
GTGACGGACGCCCCGGCCTGGGACGCGCCACCCTGGGACTTGCCAGCCTGGGACGTGCCGGGCGGCGGGCTGGGCTGGGCCTGGGCGGAGCCCGTGTCGGCGGCATCCGGAACTGGGGTCATGGCGCCTCATGCTGGGCCTTGGCGGGGCGGCCATCCGCCCCGGTCCCGGCGGCCGTGCAGCGCAGAACGAGTCACGCTCCCCGGAGTTCGCCCGGCTGACAAGCAGCAAGCAAGGCTGGGCTCTCCCTCCGCTGCCATTCCAACGATCCAAGTGGATCGTCGGAACCTTTGGCAGCTACGCCCAGACCCGCCAGAGGCGAGCCGCCCCTGGACCGGCTTTACTTAAGTATCGGTTTCCAAAGGCGAGCCTTTGGCGGGGTCCCCGCTTCCAGCCATCGGGGGCGGAGCCCCGGCCTTCCTTGCCGAACCGCTCCCGCCGGCCTCACCCCAGCCGGTCCGCCAGCGCCGCGTTGCCCCCCAGCCCCCGCGCCAGCGCCGCCGCCGTCTCGCCGCGCTCGTCGCGCAGCGTGGTGCTCGCCCCGGCGCCGAGCAGCAGGTCCACGATCGCGGTGCGCCCGAACGCCGCCGCCACCATCAGCGCCGTCTGCCCGGACTCGTTGGCCGCGTCCGCCGCGGCACCCGCCGCGAGCAGCCGCCGCGCCACCGCCGCGTGCCCCTTGAACGCCACGCCATGCAGCGCCGTGTTGCCCCGCGCGTCGCGCGAATCCACCCGCGCGCCACGATCGAGCAGCAGCGCCACCGCCGCCTCCTGCCCCGCGTACGCCGCGATCACCAGCGGCGGGAAGCCCCGCGGGTCCGGTGCCTCCCTGTCGATCCCCGCGTCGAGCATCTGCCCCGCCAGCGCCACGTCGCCGGTGCGCAGCGCGTCGAGGAACAGCGCAGCGATCTGCTCTGGCGCGTAGGCGGGCACGTCGTCTGGCTCGGACATCGCGGGAGAATGCGGGCGGAGCGCGAGGCCAGGCAAGCCCGCCCTGCCCCCGGACCCGCACCACCGCGCCCGGCCTGGCGCCGGCCTGGCGAGGCGCCGGACCACCCGGGGCGCCTCCGGGGGCCGCGGGCGTCGCCCCTGGTCCGGCGCGCGTTCGCTCCCATCTCCCTGGCCTCTGCCCCGGCCCGGAGCACAGTGCCTTCCAGAACGTCGAACCGCCGCCCCGCCGCGTCTCCCCCGGCTCGATGCTGGCGCTGGCCGGGTTCCTCGGCCTGTGCCTCCTGGTCGCCCTGTCGGACAGCGCCATCACCCGGACCAGCGTGCACGGCTGGTTCCTCGCGCTGCGCCACCCCGCCGGCACGCCGCCGAACTGGGTGTTCCCCGTCGCCTGGACGGCGTCCTACACGGCGATGGCGGTCGCCGCCTGGCTGGTGTGGCGCCGCGCGGGGATCGCGCGGCGCAGGCACTACCGGGCGCTGCGGCTTTGGGGATGGCAGCTCCTCGCGAACGCGCTGTGGACGCCCGCGTTCTTCGGGCTGCACCAGCCGGGGCTGGCGCTGGCGGTGATCCTGGCGATGGACGCGCTGGTGGCGGCGACCCTGCTGGCGTTCCGCAGGGTGGACAGGCTGGCGGCGGCGCTGATGGCGCCCTACCTGGCGTGGGGCGCCTACGCCGCCTGGCTCAGCGCCGGGCTGTGGTGGCTGAACCGGGCATAGGACGATCCATCGCCGTCCGCGGCACGGCGCCCAGGCGAGGCAGGCAAGGTTGAGGCCCCGCCTTCAAGCACTGGGCCTCAAACTCCGCCAGGGGGAGCCCCCCTGGACCGGCTCCACTTCAGCAAGGGCCAGTCCAGGGGCTCGCCCCCGCCTTGAAGCCTGGGGCGCGGGTCCGGGCGTCGCTGGCCAGGGGGTCCGTTGGCCCGCCCGCGCCATCGGCGGGGCCGGCCGGGGCAGAAGCCCCCCTGGACCGTGGACGCCCCTCCCCCGCCGCGCTATGCCGGCCCAGGACCGCCCGGAGAGTGCCGTGACCCTGACCGCCCGCCTTGTGGCCGCCCTGTGCCTCCTCTCGCCCCTGCCCGCGCTGGCGCAGGTCGGGCCGCCCAACGCCGGCGCCGGGCCGGCTCCCAGCCGCGGCGGCCCCGCGGTCAACACCCCGGCCGGCGCCAAGGAAGTGGTCAAGGAAGCCCCGCCCCCCGCCCTGCCCGGCGCCGAGCCCGCCACGGAGGGCGTGATCCCCTCCGACAAGACCGCCGCCGACCTGCCGCCGACCGAGGCGCTGTTCGACTCGATCCACCGCGGCGACGTCGCCAGCGCGCGCGACGCCCTCAGCCGCGGCGCAGACCTGGACGGGCGCAACGTCCTCGGCCAGTCGCCCCTCGACCTGTCGATCGACCTGAACCGCAACGACATCACCTTCCTGCTGCTGTCGATGCGCGGGCCGGGCGACCGCGCCCCGCGCGAGGCGCAGGCGGCCGCCCCCGCCGCCGGCCCGGGGCAGCCGTCGGGCAGGCGCGGCCGGGCCGCGCGCCAGGCCGCCGCCCGCCAGGGACAAGGCCCCGCGCCCGACCAGGCCGGACCCGATGGCGCGGCGCGCCCGGTCCTGTTCGCCAACGACGGCGGCGCGCCCAGGCCCTCCGTCGGCTTCCTCGGCTTCGGGCTGCGCTGAGCGGGCGGCCCCGGCGGTGTCGCTCGCGACCTGCCTGCTGGTGGCGGCCGGCGGCGCGCTCGGGACGATCGCGCGCACCCTGCTCTCCTCGGCGATGGCGCCGCTCAGCCAGGGCGTGCCCTGGGGCACCATCGCGATCAACGTCCTCGGCAGCTTCGCCATCGGCTTCTTCGGCACCCTGACGCTCGCCCACGGCCGCTACCCCGCCCCCGAGCCGCTGCGGCTGTTCGTCACGGTCGGCGTGTGCGGCGGGTTCACCACCTTCTCCTCGTTCAGCCTGCAAACCCTCGACCTGCTGCGCGCCGGGGCCACGGGACGCGCCGCGCTCAACGTGGCGGCCTCCGTCGCGGTATGCCTCCTGGCGGCGGCGGCGGGGCACCTGCTCGGCGCGCGGCTCAACGGCGGCGCGGTCTGAAGTCCTGGACCTGCGCCAACGGCCTTTTGAAACGAGCGGTGAAGCAAGCAAGGCTGGGCTC
>CAXSES010000410.1:0-3096 GCA_964236225.1 uncultured Acetobacteraceae bacterium | reverse complement strand
CCCGGGTCCGGGCCACGACGTCAGGATGCGTTCCTCCCGTCTGACCGCCCTGATCGTCGCCTGCGCGCTGTTCATGCAGAACCTCGACTCCACGGTGATCTCGACCGCGCTGCCGGCGATGGCGCGCACGTTCGGCGCCGACCCGGTGCGCATGAACGTGGCGCTGACCTCCTACCTGCTCAGCCTCGCGGTGTTCGTCCCGGCGTCGGGGTGGGTCGCGGACCGCTTCGGCACCCGCGCGGTGTTCCGCGCCGCGATCGCGACCTTCACCGTGGCCTCGGTGCTGTGCGGGCGCGCCACCAGCCTGGAGTTCCTGGTCGCGGCCAGGGTGCTGCAGGGCATGGGCGGCGCCATGATGCTGCCGGTCGGGCGCCTGCTGCTGCTGCGCTCCGTGCCGCGCGCGGAGCTGGTGTCGGCGATGGCGTGGCTCACGGTGCCGGCGCTGGTCGGCCCGGTGGTGGGGCCGCCGCTGGGCGGGTTCCTGGTGACCTACGCGAGCTGGCGCTGGGTGTTCGACATCAACGTGCCGATCGGCGTGCTCGGCATCGTGCTGGTCAGCCTGTTCATCCCCGACACCCGCGAGGCAGAGACCTACCCGCTCGACGCGCGCGGCCTGGTGCTGAGCGGGGTGGCGATGGCGGCGCTGATGGCCGGGCTGGAGACCGCGGGGCGCGGCGTGGTGCCGTGGGTCGCCAGCGCGGCGCTGCTCGGCGTCGGCGCGCTGGCGGCGGGGGGGTACTGGGTGCACGCGCGCGCGCGGGCGCACCCGCTGCTCGACCTGTCCCTGCTGGGGGTGGCGACGTTCCGGGTGTCGGTGGTGTCCGGCTCGCTGTTCCGCATCGGCGTGGGCGCGGTGCCGTTCCTGCTGCCGCTGATGCTCCAGCTCGGCTTCGGCGACAGCGCGCTGCGGAGCGGGTTCGTCACCCTCGCCAGCTCCGCGGGGGCGCTGGCGATGAAGCCGATCACCAGCGTCGCGCTGCGCCGCTTCGGGTTCCGCGCCACGCTGGTGTGGAACGGCGTGGCCTCCGCGCTGCTGCTGGGCGCGATGGGGCTGTTCCGGCCGGACTGGCCGATGGCGGCGCTGTACGCGGTGCTGCTCGCCGGGGGGTTCGCGCGCTCGTTGCAGTTCACCGCCTACAACGCCATCGCCTACGCCGACATCGCGCCCGCGCGGATGAGCGCGGCGACCACGCTCTACTCGACGATCCAGCAGCTTTCGCTGACCCTGGGGGTCTCCGCGGGGGCGGGGGCGCTGGAGCTGGCGCGCGTGGCCGGGGGGCAGGCGCAGCCGGTCACGGCGGATTTCGCGGCGGCGCTGCTGGCGGTCGCGGCCGTGTCGCTGGCGGCGGCGCCGCTGGCGCTCGGGCTGGGCGCGGACGCGGGGGCGGAGATGAGCGGGCGGGTGGCAAGGTAGGCAAGGAAGCAAGGCTGGGCTCTCCCTCCGCTGCCATTCCAACGATCCAAGCGGATCGTCGAAACCTTTGACAGCTACGCCCAGACCCGCCAGGGGCGAGCCGCCCCTGGACCGGCGCGACTTAAGTCGTGGATTCCAAAGGCCTGCCTTTGGCGGAGTTTGAGGCAGAGCCTCAACCTTGCCTGCCTTACTCCAGGGCCAGCAGCGGCTGCTCCGCCGTGTCCTTGCGCCGGGCCGGCTTCGCGGCGGCGGCGCGCAGGCGGAGCAGCTCGTCGACGACGCGGTCCATGGTCTGCCAGACCGGCTCGTTGCCCTGCCGCTCCGCCATCAGGATGCGGTGCGCGGCGAGCGTGACGTTGAGCGTGCCGCGCGTGGTCTCCGGGCGCGGCGAGCGCATCTGCATCAGCGCCTTCTCGACCTCGTCGACCGCGACGTCGAGGGCCAGCGCAATCTCCCCCGGCTCCTGCCCGGTGCGGCGCAGGCGGCGGGCCTCCGCGACCTGCTTCGGGTCGAGTGCGAGGGTGGGACGCAGGCGCTCGGTGCGGTGCGAGATGGTGCCCGCGCCGCTGCCGGGCGGCTTGCCCTGGAACTTGGTCATCGGGCGCACTCCGGTCCTGCCCTGCGAAGGCAAGCATCGCGTGAGGGACGGGGGCGCGCAAGGCTGGACCCTGCGCCGTGCTTCAAGCGGGGACCCCGCCAGGCCCACCCCTGGAGTCCGGTTCCCAGGTCAGGCCGGCCCAGGGCGCTTTCCCCGGCAGGTTCGGGCAGAGCCTGACCTTGCTGTTCTCGACAGGCTCAGCCCTGCCCTGGCCTTCGATCGCTGCCGCAGGACGCTACGGGACCACGTCGTTGTCCGTGAACAGAGCCTGGTAGAGCAACACCTCCGTGGAGCCGTCGTACCAGGCCATCGCGATCGGCTGGATCACGAGGCTGCGGTCGAGCAGCCGGAACCCCGCCTGTTGCACCATTCGCGCGACCGTGACGGCCAGCGGCGTGGGCGCTTTTGCTGGTTCCGTCACCCAGAAGTAACGCTGTGCAGAGTCCTGACCGATAAGCGCCGCGAAAGGTCCTACACCCGACAGCGAAAGACTAAGCTGATCTCCAGATTTCTCTAGAATAAGCTGAATAGAGACATCGTCGTTGAAGCCTGTTGTGTCGACAATGTCGATCCCGTCCGAGCGCAGGGTGTCGATCAGGCTTTGATACGGAGCCGTCTTGAGTGTCGCGTACACCTTGCGGAAGTTCGGTTCGTCCAGCCGTCCATAGCAGGCGTGCAATGCCGTCAGGATGTCCTCCATGACGTTGCCGTCGGGTGTGTCGTTACCTCGAATCATGGTGTTTCCCGTCCTGATGGATAGCCGTTTGCGGGGGTCCAGGGAAAGAGTCCCTGGCCTTGCCTGCTTTCGGCGGGTCCACACCAATGGCCGCCTGACCTTCCTTGGGACGATGCCCCGACCCAGCAGCCTGGAACGTGGCTAGGAGGCTGTGCCCTGGAATTTGAGAAGCTCTGCCACCGCAGTAAACTCAGGGTCATTCTCCAGCTTCATGACCTGCGCTAGGTGATCAAAGATTGTGAACAGATTGGTGGGCATCCGTAGATTATTGGAGAGGTAGGCGGCGGCAATCGTATCAAGTGCCAAGTTGTACTCACCGACGTAAATGAGCTCCGCAACTTGTGCTTT
>CAXSES010000409.1:0-3097 GCA_964236225.1 uncultured Acetobacteraceae bacterium | reverse complement strand
GGGGCGAGCCGCCCCTGAACCCGGCGCAACTTAATTAGGGCCGGTCCAGGGGGGCTCTCCCTGGCGGGGTCCCCGCTTCCAAGCATGGGGGCAGAGCCCCTGGCCTTGCCTTCCTCGGTTCAGGCGCCGCGCCGGGGCCGAATGCGGCTGACGAGCCTTGCGTTGCTTGGTGCGGCGGATGTACGGCTGCGCGACACAGACAGGCCGCCGCCATGCGCTTCACCGTCGACCGCCTGGACCATCTCGTGCTGACCTGCCGCGACCTGGAGATCACGGCGTCGTGGTACCAGCGCGTGCTGGGCATGGAGCGCGAGGAGTTCGGCGCGAAGCGCCGCACCGCGCTCAAGTTCGGCGGCCAGAAGATCAACCTGCACCAGGCCGGCGAGGAGATGGCGCCGCACGCCAGGCTGCCGACGCCCGGCGGCGCCGACCTGTGCTTCGTCACCGCGGTCGGGGTGGAGGACATCGAGCACCACCTGCACGACTGCGGCGTGGCGCCGGAGACGGGGCCCCTGGCGCGCACCGGGGCGCTGGGGCCGATGACCTCGGTGTATTGCCGCGACCCCGACGGCAACCTGGTCGAGATCGGCACCTATCTCCCGCACTAGCCCGCCCGTCGCGGCGGCCGGCACGATCGCCGAGGCGTCGAGGATCGAGGCCTACGACTTCGCTCTGCCGACCGGGCTGATCGCCCAGGCGCCGGCGCGGCCGCGCGACTCGGCGCGGCTGCTGCATGTGGGCGGCATGGGGCTCGCGGACCTCGGCGTGCGCGACCTGCCGACGCTGTTGCGGGCAGGCGACATCCTGGTGGCCAACGACACGCGGGTGATCCCGGCGCGGCTCGAGGCATGGCGCGGCGGGGCGAGGGTGGGGATCACCCTGGACCAGCCGATGTCGGACGGGACCTGGCACGTGCTGGCGCGCAACGCGCGGCGGCTGCGCGAGGGCGACGTGCTGCGCTTCGCGACGCGCGAGGGCGGCGGGTCCGGCGCGGAGGCGAACGGGCTGGCCGCAAGGGTGGTGTCGCTCGATCCGCAGGGCGGGGCGAGGCTGCGCTTCGACCGCGAGGGCGCGGCGTTCGACGCGGCGCTGCGGGCGGCGGGGGCGCTGGCGCTGCCGCCCTACATCGCGCGCCCGGACGGGCCGACGGAAGCGGACGCCTCTGACTACCAGACGGTGTTCGCGCGCAGCGAGGGGGCGGTGGCCGCACCCACCGCGGGGCTGCACTTCACCCCGGCGCTGCTGGCGGCGCTGGAGGCGGAGGGGATCGGGCGGGCGACAGTGACGCTGCATGTCGGCGCGGGGACGTTCCTGCCGGTGCGGACGGACTCGCTGGACGAGCACGCCATCCATGCCGAGCGCGGCGTGGTCACGGCGGCGGCGGCGGCGGCGATCAACGCGGCGCGGGCGGCGGGCGGGCGGGCGATCGCGGTCGGCACGACGTCGCTGCGGCTGCTGGAAAGCGCCGTGGGCGAGGACGGCCTGGTGCGCGCGTTCGAGGGCGAGACGCGGCTGTTCGTGCGCCCCGGGCACCGGTTCCGCGCCGTGGACCTGCTGCTGACGAACTTCCACCTGCCGCGCTCGACACTGTTCGTGCTGGTGTGCGCGTTCGCGGGAACGGAGCGGATGCGCGCCGCCTACGCCCACGCGGTGGCGCAGGGCTACCGGTTCTACTCGTACGGCGACGCGTCGCTGCTGGAGCCGGACGCCGGAACGATGCCACAGGCGAGGCGCCACGAGCGCGAGGCGCCGGAAACGAGGGCCCAGGAGCGAGAGGCCAGGAGCGAGAGGCCATGAGCGCCGCCGCGAGCACCGTCGCAAGCGCCGCCGCGAGCGGGCTTGCGGGGCCGGCCGCGTCGGGCGAGGCGTTCGGCTGGGAACGCGTCGCGCGGGACGGCGTGGCGCGGGCCGGGGTGATGCGCACAGCGCACGGCCCGGTGGCGACGCCGGTGTTCATGCCGGTCGGCACCGCGGGCACGGTCAAGGCGATGACCGCGGACACGGTGCGCTCCACGGGGGCGTCGATCGTGCTCGGCAACACCTACCACCTGATGCTGCGCCCCGGTCCGGAGCGGGTGCAGGCGCTCGGCGGACTGCACCGCTTCATGGACTGGCCGGGCCCGATCCTGACGGACTCCGGGGGGTTCCAGGTGATGTCGCTGGGCGCGCTGCGCACCCTGGACGCGGACGGGGTGACGTTCCGCTCGCACCTGGACGGCTCGCGCCACCGACTGACGCCGGAACGCTCGATCCGAATCCAGCACGCGCTGGACGCCACCATCACCATGGCGTTCGACGAGTGCACGCCCCACCCGGCGAGCCAGGAGCAGGTCGCGGCCTCGATGCGGCTGTCGATGCGCTGGGCGGAGCGCTCGCGCGAAGCGTTCGTGGCGCGGCAGGGCTACGCGATGTTCGGCATCGTCCAGGGCGGCACGGACGCCGGCCTGCGGGCGGAGTCCGTGGCCGCCCTGCGCGCGATCGGCTTCGAGGGCTACGCCGTGGGCGGCCTCGCCGTGGGCGAGGGGCAGGCGGAGATGCTGCGCGTGCTCGACGCCACCGTGCCGCTGCTGCCGGAGGACGCGCCGCGCTACCTGATGGGCGTGGGCACGCCGGACGACCTGGTGGCGGGCGTGGCGCGCGGCGTGGACATGTTCGACTGCGTGATGCCGACGCGCGCCGGCCGCACTGCGCGGGCCTACACGTCGCGCGGCGTGCTCAACCTGCGCAACGCGCGCCACGCCGGCGACCCAGGGCCGGTGGACGCGGCGTGCGGCTGCACCGCCTGCCGGCGGCATTCGCGCGCCTACCTGCACCACCTATTCCGGGCCGGGGAGATGCTCGGGCCGATGCTGCTCAGCGAGCACAACATCCGCTACTACCAGGACCTGATGCGCGGGCTGCGCGACGCGATCGTGCGGAGGGAGCTGGCGGGGCACTCGGCGGCGGTCCGTGCCGCGTGGGAAGCAGGCAAGGAAGGCCAGGGCTCTGCCCCATGTCCTGGAAGCGGGGACCCGCCAGGGGGAGCCCCCCTGGACCGGCACACGTAAGGCGAAGGCTGGGGCGACGTGCCGCCGGCCCAGACCAATGTTTCCAAAGG
>CAXSES010000408.1:0-3124 GCA_964236225.1 uncultured Acetobacteraceae bacterium | reverse complement strand
ACTCCCCCGCCGGGGGCAGATCAATCCACGACAGGTGCCCGCCCTTGCCCGCGCCGGTATCGACGAACACCGCCGTCCCCCCCAGCGCCCCCGCCTTGACCAGCGGCCGCCCGTCGGTGCTGCGCCGGTCATGGCCGACATAGGCTGTCATGCCCGGCGGGATGCGGTCCACCCAGCGCAGCACGCGCTCCGGGAACCCGTCAGCTTGCGTGCGCCCTGTGGTCTGCCCGAACAGGGCGCGCGACAGCAGCGGCGTCACCCCGGCCAGCGGCGGCGGCGGCGTCTCGTGCAGCATCCTCGGGTCGAAGCTGCCGTGCACGAAGAAGCGCGCCCCGTCCGCGATCCACGCCGGCGCGCGCGTGATCTCGGCCAGCGCCCGCGCCCGCAGCGACTCGTCGAGCTGCGCCAGGGTATCCTGCAGCCCGTGGTCCATGCGCACGGTGTAGCCCGCCAGGCTGCGCCCGAGCTTCCGGTCATGGTTGCCCAGCACGAACAGCCCGCGCCTCTCGTCGAGCAGCCTGAACACGAGTCGCAGCACCGCGGCGCTGTCCGGGCCGCCATCGGTGAGGTCGCCGAGCTGCACAACGAAGCGGTCGGTGTCGGCGGCGAACGCAAAGGCGCGCGCATCGCCATGGACGTCGCCCACGACGCGCAGCGCGGCGCCGCGCGGGATCACGGCCGGTTGGCCGTGGCGACGCCGGCAGCCTGCGCGCCGCCGCCGCCCGCAGGCGTCATGCGCTCTGCCGCACGGTGGCGCGGTACGTGTCGAGCGCCCGCTGCCGCGCCTGCGCCAGATCGACCACCGGGCGCGGGTAGGTCTCGCCCAGCACCACGCCCGCCTCGGCCAGCACGCCCTCCGGCGCCTCCCACGGCGCGTGCAGCCAGCGGTTCGGCACCGACTTCAGCTCCGGCACCCAGCGCCGCACGTAGTCGCCGTCCGGGTCGAATCTCTGTCCCTGCGAGACAGGATTGAACACCCGGAAGAACGGCTGCGCGTCGATGCCGCAGCCGGCGATCCACTGCCAGCTCACGCTGTTGGCGGCGAGGTCCGCGTCGACCAGCGTGTCCCAGAACCACGCCTCGCCCTCCACCCAGTCCACCAGGAGCTGCTTGACTACGAACGACGCGGTGATCATCCGCACACGGTTGTGCATCCACCCCATGTTCCAGAGCTGTCGCATCCCGGCGTCCACGATCGGTACCCCGGTGCGCCCGCGCTGCCACGCGCACAGCTCCTCGGGCTCTGCGCGCCACGGCAGCCGGGTGAACGCCTCGCGCAACGGCGCGTCGGGCAGCGCGGGCCTGTGCCACAGCAGGTAGGCGGAGAACTCGTGCCACAGCAGCTCCGCCAGGAACACGTCGAGCGACTCGCCTGACCCCGCCGTGCGCGCCGCGTGCCACACTTGGTTCGGCGACAGCTCCCCCCAGTGCAGGTGCGGCGACAGCATCGAGGTGCTGTCCCGTCCGGGGACGTTGCGGTCCTGGTCGTAGCCCGCGACCCCGCGCTTCATGAACGCCGCCAACCGCGCTTGCGCGCCCGCCTCGCCCGGCGTCCAGCTCTCGCGCATCCCCCCCGCCCAGTCCGGCTTGCGCGGCAACAACCCCCACGACTCCAGGCTGTCCGACGCCGGTGCCGACGCCCCTGCGATCCGCTCCGGCGCCGGCGCCGGCCGTGCCGGCTCGCCCAGCGCACGACACGCCTTGGCATACGGCGTGTAGATCCCGTAGAGCCCACCCGTCTTGGTCCTCGGCCCCTCCGGATCGAGCAGGGTCGCCACGCGATGCAGGTGCAGCGACGCGCCCGCCGCCTGCAGCGCCTCGCCCGCCACCGCGTCGCGCTCTCGCGCCCAGGGCTCGTGCATCAGCCCGGCATGGACCTGCGTGGCGCCCACCTCGCGGGCCAGGCCTGCCACCACCTCGGCCGCCTCGCCCCGCCGCAGCACCAGCGTTGCCCCGCGCTCCGCCAGCGCGGCGGCCAGCGCCTCCAGACTGTGGTGCAGCCACCAGCGCGACGCGCTCGCCGGCGCCCAGCGCCCGCCCGCCGCCTCGTCGAGCACGTACACCGCGAGCACCGGCCCGCCGCTCGCGCAGGCCGCCGCCACCGAGGCGTTGTCGGCGAGGCGCAGGTCCTGGCGAAACCAGAGCAGGGACACGCCGGTGGAGGCCTGCCCGGCTGTTCCGTCCTTGTTCGCCATGCCCGCCTGCTCTCCTTGCCGGCCTGGTGCGCCGGAATGCTGCAATTACAATGTGTGGCGCGGCGCAAGCCCCGCAAGCCGGCCACGCCGTCGCCCTGTCGCGAGACCAGCGAAGCAGGCAACGTCGAGGTCCTGCCCCAAACTCCCCCAAGGCTCGCCTTCGGAGTCCGATACTCTAGTCAAGCAGGTCCAGGGGCGGCTCGCCCCTGGCGGGTCCAGGGCAGAGCCCTGGCCTTGCCTTCCCTCACCCTTTGCCCGCCCCAAGCGCGAAGCGGAACAGCCGCTCGCGCCCCAGCAGGAACACGTGCCCGCCGCCCGGGAACAGAGCCGCGATCTCCGGGTGCGCCACGTCCAGCCCCCCTGTGTAGGCCCCCAGCGCCGGCAGCATCAGCCGGTCTGGCGCCGCCACGAAGCAGGCACGGCTTACCCACCCCCCGCGCGTCTGCACCCTGGCCTTGGGGTGGTGGTGCCCGCACACCTCCGCCGCGGCGCCCGCCTCCGCCCGCCGCGCCTGGTGGCGGAACGTCAGCTTCCCGTGCCGCCACTCCGCCACCGCCAGCCCGCGCAGCCCCTGCGGCGGCAGCGGATCGTGGTTGCCGCTGACCCAGACGAACTCCGCCGCCTCCGCCATCCCCGCCAGCCGCGCCGCCTGGTCCGCAGGCAGCCGCGCGTGCGCGTGCCGGTCGTGGAAACTGTCGCCCAGCAGCACCACGCGCTCCGGCTGCCACCGCGCGAGCAACCCCCCGAGCCGGTCCAGCGTGATCCGCGTGTCCCAGGGTGGCACCAGGCTGCCGCGCCGCGCCGCCGCCGTGCCCTTCTCCAGGTGCAGGTCGGCCACCGCCAGCACCCCCGCCGCCGGCCAGAAGAACGCGCCCTCCGGATCGAGCAGCAGACGCTCGCCGGCGAGGTGCAGGACGGTCGCGGTCACG
>CAXSES010000407.1:1902-3130 GCA_964236225.1 uncultured Acetobacteraceae bacterium | reverse complement strand
GGTGCAGGAAGCGGCAGCGAGGAGGCAGGACCGGAGACTCCGTCTTGTACCAGGAGCCCTCTGGAGTGACGGGTGAGGCAGGCAAGGTTGAGGCTCTGCCTCAAACTCCGCCAAAGGCTCGCCTTTGGAATCCATGACTTAAGTAAGGCCGGTCCAGGGGCGGCTCGCCCCTGGCGGGTCTGGGCGGAGCCCAGCCTTGCTTCCTGACAGGTCGAGGCACAGGACCGTTGGTACCGGCCTGCTCCTTGAAGGCCCTCTCCAGGGAGCCGGAGGTCAGGCGCGCGTGTAGCGCATCATGGCCTGGCCGCGCGGGTGTCCCCAATCCCCGATGCAGGACGCGGTCCATCCGGTGCCTTCCGCGGCGTGAACCATGTCCGAGGCGGTGTAGTGGTAGGGATCGGATGCGCCGTTGGTGGTGACACCCTGCGTGTTGGTGTGAGGCGCGGAGAACCGCGTGCCGGCCGGCAGCTCGAAGAACGTCATGAACAGCGAGGCGCCGTCCTTGAAGTAGTCGAAGGTGTTCTCCAGGCAGATGCGCACGTAGTTGAACGGAAGATGCGTCATCACGGAGTTGCAGATCGCCATGTCGATCGTGGCCGCCTCCAGCCTGCGGTGGATGAAGAGGCGCGAGGCGTAGAGGTTGGCGCGCGGCAGGCGGTCCTGGATGCCGGCCCTGACCAGCTCCTTGCGGAACCCGACCTCCAGCAGGGCCTTCTCCGCATCGATCCCGTAATAGTGCTCGGGTTCGAGATACGGGATCAGCTTCACCCCGGCACGCAGGCACCCGCAGCCGATGTCAAGGACCCTGTGTTCAGGCATCAGCCCGGATTTTCTCAGGAAATCCAGTTGGAGGTCTCCCATCGCGTCCCACTGGCCGCCGACGAGGGTGCGGTGCTTGCCCTCGGCGATCAGGCTTGCCGTGCGCTCGGTGCGGTCATGCCGGCTCTCGACGCTCTGCTCGGGTTGCGCCCGCGGCGGGCCGGCCGTCGCCTGCGGCCCTGGAGGGGCAAGGTTGGGTGGGAGCATGGCGCGATGTCCGTTTCCTGACCGGCGGCACCATACGGCCGGCAAAAGGACCAAGGCAATGCCGCCGCAGCCGCCCGGCGAGGCAGCGGCGGGAGACCGGAGTGGCGCTCGCGCGGGCCGCGGCTATGGTCCCGCGCCAGGGCTGAGACCGCGCCAGGGCTGAGACCGCGCCAGAGCTGAGACCACGCCAGAGCAGAGACCG
>CAXSES010000407.1:0-1802 GCA_964236225.1 uncultured Acetobacteraceae bacterium | reverse complement strand
GAGACCGGGAGTTCCAGGATGCAGATCGCCTTCGCCCTTCTTGCGCATGGGCGCGCCGACGACGTCGAGCGACTGGTCCGCCTGCTGGTGGCGCAGGGCCACCTGGTCGCCCTGCACTACGACCTGAAGGCGCCGCAGGCCTCGTTCGAGCGGCTGCGGGACCGCCTCGCCGATTGCGCGCAGGTCCGCCTCGCCGCGCGGGTGGCGGTGCACTGGGGGGAGTGGTCGGTGGTGCAGGGCACGCTGAACTGCCTCGACGCGATCGAGGCCGCCGGCTGGGACCCGACCTACGTGTATCACCTGAGCGGCATGGACTACCCGATCCGGCCGAGCGCCCAGTTGAGCGCTTTCCTGGAGCGCAACAACGGCGACGAGTTCATCGAGACGGTGGCGGCCGACACTGAGACCTGGGTGAAGACCGGCCCGCAGCGCGAGCGCTACCGCTACCGCTGGCCGTTCAACTGGCGCGAGCAGCAGCGCCGGACCGAGGCCTGCTTCCACGCGCAGAAATGGCTGGGCCTGGAGCGCGGCTTCGTGCGGGACATGACGCCGTTCATGGGCTCGCAGTGGTGGGTGCTCACCTGGCGGACCCTGAAGCAGGTCATGGCGCTGGCGCGCGCGCCGGACATCGTCCGCTTCTTCCGCACGACGCTGATCGCCGACGAGCTGTTCTTCCAGACCCTGGTGCGCCATCTGGTGCCGGAGGGCAGGATCGTGAGCTGCCCGCTGACCCACTCCCAGTTCTCCGACTACGGCTACCCGCTCCTGTACTACGCGGACCATTACGGGCATCTTCTCCGGCAGAACGCCTTCATGGCGCGCAAGATATCGCTCCACGACACGATGCTGCGCGACCGGCTCGACGCGGTCTGGTCGGGCGAGGTGCCGCTGGCGCCGTTCCCCGACAGGAGCATAGGGGACCTGACCCAGGATTACGACGACTGGCGCCTGGTCCACCGCGACGGGGTGCCGGGGCGCCCGGTCGCCGGACGCTCGCAGGGCACCTGGTACGAGGACCAGAAGCGGGTCGCCACGCCCTGGTTCGCCGTGCTCGGGACCAGCACCGTCGAGCTGCGCATGGTGCACCGCAGGCTTGCCGGCCAGCCTGGCCTGCTGTGCCTTGGCCAGGTGTTCCATCCCGCCCTCATCGAGTTCGCCAACGGGTCGGACGAGTTCGCCGGCTACGGCGCCACCGACACGCGCATGCGCGAAGCCTCGGCGCCGTGCTTCGTGACCGACCTGGTCGGGGCGGAGCCGCGGCGGCTCACCGGGATGCTGCTGCGCTGGAGGCAGGGTCACCACATCCCCGAACTCGCCATCGACCGGCCCAACGTCCGGGTGGTGATCGTCGACGGCGACCCGCTCCTGGCGTTCGCCGAGGAGCTTCTGGGCCCGGCGCCGCTGCTTGCGGACGGCTTCGACCCCGACATCCTGCACTCCGTGCCGCCGGGCGTCGTCGCCAACCGGTTCCGGCTCTTCCTGGCGGACTACAACAGGCACGCCCAATGGCTTGCCACGCAGTTCGGCAAGGGACTCGGGCACAAGCCGGAGGGATGGATCGTGCGTGCCGGGGTCGGCGCGGGCGGCGGGGACTGGTTCGCGCCTGTCCAGGCCTGCCTGGGACTCCCGCAAGGGGACGAGGCTCGGGACGAGGCCCAGGACGAGCGGGACCTGCGGGACGTTGCCGGCGTGGCCGCGCGCGCACGGGATATCCTCCACGACCTGCTGCTGAAGGGCGGCATCCGGAGAGAGGCCCTGCAGCAGGTCTGGCACGACCGCACGAATCTCGGGCTGGCGCTTGC
>CAXSES010000406.1:0-3136 GCA_964236225.1 uncultured Acetobacteraceae bacterium | reverse complement strand
GTCCAGGGGCGGCTCGCCCCTGGCGGGTCTGGGCAGAGCCCAGCCTTGCTTCGCCGGCGCGGCCTATCGCGACGCCACCTCGTCCCAGAACGCGGCCTTGCGGCCGTGGGCGGCCCGGAGCGCCCGCTCGTAGGCCGCGTGGTCAGGCATGTCGCCGAACCCGGCCACGCGCTGCGCGAGGCTGGCGCATTCGCGCAGGTGGCGGGCGGCGTGCCTGTAGCGCGACGTGCGCGCCTGCCCGAGCGCGAAGTCGATCATGGCGCGGCGCAGCAGCGTGGCGGCGAGGGGGTGCCTGGCGTCGAGGGCGTCGGAAGCCGGGCTCAGCACCGTGTAGAAATTGCCGTTCAGCTCCCGCCAGCGGGCCAGCACGAGCTGGCTCGCCCGCTGCAGGTCCGGCCAGGCGACGAGGAAGTGCAGGGCCTGGTGGACGTTGGCGTGCCCCATGGCATGGGTCGTCGCGCGCTGCTCCGCGTCGAAATCATCGAAGTCGGGCAGCTTGCGCAGGAAGGCGCGCAGGTGGAGGGGCTGGAGCGTGGCCGCGAAGCGCTCCCAGCGGAACGCCTGCGCCTCCTCGCCGCGGCCGAGCGCGTCGAGCGCGTCGGCGCGCGCCTGCTCCCATTCGAGCGCGTCGGCGCGCGCCTGCTCCCATTCGAGCGCGTCGGGAGGCTCTCCGTCCCACTCGGCCAAGTCCGGGTCGTCGTCGTGCGACGTCGCGACCTCCAGCGCGTCCAGCGCCTCCTGCGGCCGGCCCGCCTCGATCAGGCGCCGCGCGATGCCGGCCGCGACGTTGGGCACCTTGCGCGCGCCGGCCTCGACCTGCGCCAGGTAGCCGTCCACGTCGCCCAGGGCGTCGGCGATCTGGCGCAGGACGAGCTTCGCGGTGCTGCGGCGATGGCTGGTCTCGATCTGGTCGGCGTAGATCTTGCCCGAGCTGCTCCAACCGATCACCTGCCGCTCGCTGTCCGGGAGGATCGCCACCGGCTTCGCGTGCCACGCCTCCAGCAGTTCCCTGAGCGCGTCGAGTCCGGGCGCGCCGAGCTGCGGCGCGAGGATCGGGACCAGCTCGTGCCACGCGTCGTACCTGTCCGTGCGCAGGGCCTCGAAGGCGCGCTGGGCGAGGTCCCCGGGCTCCAGCCTCGCGGCCTGCGCCAGCTTCCCCAGGTCGCGCGCCGCCTCCTCGAAGACGGCCGCGAGCCGCCCGCTGCCGTCGTCGCTGCGGGAGAGCACGGAGTCAGCACAGCCCACCAGGCGCCAGGCCAGTTCGAACGCCTCGCGCGGGTCGGCGGGCGCGACGAGGTCGAGGATCGCGCGGCGCTGCACCTCCAGGTCGGCCACGAGGGGCTTGATCTTCTGCCAATCGATGAAGCTCCTGGCGCGGGCGATGCTCGCCAGCCGCTTCGTCACCTGCCGCGCCACGTCCGCCGACCCGGCGCTGCCCGCGAGCTCCAGGCGCAGCCGGCGCCTGGCCGCGGCGTCGCCCGTGCTGATCTCGAGAAGAAGGCCGGCCAGGCGCGGCGCGCCGAGCGCCTGGAGGTTCGCAGCGTTCAGCGCCTTGCCGGATGCCATGGCGTGTTGTGGAGCGATCGGGCGCGCTTCGCAACAAGACGGTCTGAGTCGCGGATGGGATTGCCGGCCGTAACGGAAGCTGCGCCGGGTCCGCCGGGCGGGAGGGCGCTGTGCGCTGTCGGGGTGGACGCGGGCCTGCCCAGGCCGGGAAGGTTGCGGTCGGGATGGGAGGCATGACCAGGGCGACCACTCGACCTGTTCGGGCATGGCTACGCGCGAGGCACAGCGGGATGGTGCAAGCTGTTGCTCCCCACGTTTTCGCGGCCTGATGGAGGCAAATTCTTGCCGGCACTGCTCGATCATCTGGAAAAGACGGCTGCGGACAACTACCGCAAGGAGATCGACCAGGAGGAGAACGTCTGGCGGACGTTGCCTTTCTTCGTTGCGGCACTTGCCGTGGAGGTCGCGGCCTCAAGGAGCAGTTCCAGGCCCTGGCCGGCATCATGGCGATCGTGGCCGCAGGCATCGGCCTGATTGCCTTCCTGTGCACTGTTGGTGCCGTCTTCTACCTCATGCGTTCGATCTTCTGGGCAGACTTCAAGTATGTCTCCCGGGAACCGGAACTCCTTCGATTTGCGGAGGAGCTGCAGGAAGCCGAGGACCAGGGCGACATACCGGTCGGCAGCGGCATAGAGCATTTCAAGAGGCTTCTTGCCAGGCAGTACTCGGCCTGCAGCGACAGCAATCGGGTCGTGAACCAGCATCGTATCCGCATGCGAACCACAGCCGGCCTCGCCACGCTGTTTTCTCTGGTTGCAAGTCTCATGCTGGGGGCGCTTACAGTGGCGGGGCCTAGTGTCGTGGGGTGGTGAGAGCGGAGGCATGTCGCAGCGGAAGCCGGACCATGCGGGCGGAGCCCTCAACCGGACGGGCAGGTTAACGTCGCTCCCCAAGGAGCCTCTGCTTCGGGTCGTTCGGAAAGGCTTGTTCACCCTCAGGGAGACAAGTGAACCGGTCGAGCAAGCTGAGAAGGAAAATGGTGAACGGCATGAACGAACCAGAAGCTAGCAAACCATCGTCGCAACCCGAGAAACCTGCGAAGGCAAAGCCGCCACTTCCAGCCTCGATCGCGATCCCGCGGGAGCAAACCGTCAACAAGAGTGGACTACCAGAAGGCGGCCGCATTGAACGAAGGTAGCAATTAGCCTGTGCGGGAAGGCGGCATCGTGGAGGGTGACTCTCAGTCTGCTCCGCAGGAGACTCCTGAGGTAGTCCCGCCTTCTACCACTCTCCCCGCCTCGATCGTGTTGCCAGAAATGCAGGTGTCACGCCACAACGAGGGCGGAAATCCTTGCTTCGTTGACCGATGGGGCCACTCGTTGCCGGATGCTACTAAATCGTGCAGCCAAGGCGCGGCGGGCGCGACATAATCGACGGCAGCGCCTGCCATTTGGCATCGTGTCTTGGACGATGCAACACAGCGGAACTCGCATTGAAATGGACCACGAGGGCAGGTCCCGGGTTCCGGCAAGGCCAGGATTGAAGCCTCTTGCCCTGCCGGCTTCCTGTCGCCGGGGCTCAGACCAGGAAGATCGCCATCAGCACCAGCAGCACGACCAGGGCGATCACC
>CAXSES010000405.1:0-3142 GCA_964236225.1 uncultured Acetobacteraceae bacterium | reverse complement strand
GGGGGGCCTCCCCCCTGGCGGGTCTGGGCAGAGCCCAGCCTTGCTTTCTGCTTTGCACAGCGCGACCAGGTTCGGGACGCAGGTGGCGATCAGGGCGCTGTAGAGCTGGCGGTCGCGGTGGGCCAGGACGTACTCGGGGGTGATCCGGGCGACGAGCCCCCTGGTGCGCACCGACGCGTACCAGTGCACGACGCGGGTGTCGGTCGAGAGGACCTCGCCGAGGCGGACCGTGCGCGTCGTGCGGAACCAGTGCTCGGAGATCTCCGGCGGCAGCGGGTAGAAGACGCTAGGGTCGTGGATGGTCAGGTCGCCCGTGCCGTGTCGGCAGATCAGGTCCTGGAGCAGGGCGGGACCGAGCGCGGTGCGCTGCGCCAGTCGTTCGGGGGGCAGCGCGGCCATGGCGCGCAGCAGGCGGACCGGCAGCCCGGAGCCGGCCTCCGCGCCCATCACCGCGTTGTTGACGCTGCGGGAATACAGCCCCTCGACGCTGCGGAACGCCCGCCAGCCGCCCGGCGTCCGGCGCAGGGCCTTGCGGAGCAGGTCGAGGGCCAGGGCGCGCGCCAGCACCGCGGGCGAGCGCGAGCGGCGCACGGATTGCGGCCAGACGACGCGCTCGCAGCCGACGAACTGGCGGGCCTGCGTGAGCGGGGCCAGCGGGGCCACCGTCACCGTGTCGAGGTCGAGGTAGATCCCGCCGTGCCGATGGAGGATCGCGGCGCGCAGGATGTCGGCGCGCATCACCGGCGAGTCGAGGCCGGCGTACAGCAGGGCCAGCGCGTCGCCCAGGCCGAGGGCGTGGCCGGCGCGCGTCAGGCAGGCGAGCGGGTCGGTCCGTGACAGGCGCAGGCCGGGCGTGGCCTGAAGGGCGCGCAGCACGGCGTCGTCGTCGAGAGGGTCGGTGTGGTGGAGGGTGATCCCGGCCATGCCGCCGCGCTGCGCCGCGGAGAGCAGCGCGAACCCGTAGGCCCAGGGCAGGCTGGTGCCGATCCAGCAGAAATGCAGCCGTGCCGGGATCGTCACGATGGGCGGGCCTGGAGCGGCGGTGGCGTGTCGCCGGCGTGCGCGGGCGGCACGCGGCTCAGCGCGGCGCCTGCGCGGCGGGGAGGACCGAGTAAAGGACGCTGTCCTCGCCCTGCCACCTGGGGGAGAGCCGGGGGTTGCGGTAGCCGGCGGGCAGCGCGGCGTCGATCAGCCAGAGGTAGTCGATGCCGTCGAACGGGAGCGCGGCCAGGGCCTCGGCCAGGGTCGGGCGCTTCCTCTCCTCGCCGCCGCAGCGGGACGGCCACACGTAATGCGAGGGGTCGTCGTAGAAGCGGGGCGAGGGCCGGTAGAGGATACGCAGCAGGTGCGCGCCGTCCACGTCCCACTGCGAGTTGGTCCAGGCGCGCCGGTACGCGATCGCCAGGTCGCCGAGGTGGTCGAGCCGGTCGGCGCGCCAGGACGCAAGGGTGTCGCAGGGGCGCTCGTTGAGCACGATCACCCGGCTGTGCTCGGGGATGTGCGGGAGGGCCGCAAGCTCGGCGGTGTAGCGGGCGTCGTAAGCGGCGAAGCCGGCCGCGGTGACGGCGAGGCGCAGCGCGAGCAGCGCGAAGCCGCACGCCGCCACCAGGCGCTGCACGCGCGGCGCGGCGCGGCTCCAGTCCTGGGTGGCGAAGGCGAGCATCGGCACCAACGGCAGCAGGCGCGCGTCGGCGTAGCTGGAGCCGCCGAGCGAGTACGGCGTGGCCAGGAACAGCAGCAGCAGGGCCAGCAGCGCCGGCCGCACCGCGCGGTGCGGCCGTGCGCGCAGCCACCAGCCGAGGGCGAACACCGCCAGCGCGAGGGCCAGCGAGCCGACGTCGAGCAGCAGGTTCTGGTCGCGCAGCAGCATGAACGCGGCGTTGTACTTCGAGCTGACGCTGAAATGGTTCCTTCCCGTGAACGACTCGGCGCCCAGGCGCCACAGCACGAGGATGGCGACCGAGGACAGCAGCGGCCGGACGCGGCGCAGCACCGCGCGGGTCGGCCACCAGCCGGGCGTCAGGGCGAGCTCGCGCGTGCCGGCGAGCAGCACGAACAGGCATCCGGCGACGACGTGGCACAGGAACAGCAGCGGCACCGCGGCCCAGGTCGCGGCCTCGCGCAGGCCGGGCCGGTCGTCGAGGCGCAGCCAAGCGGCGAAGCACAGCAGCGACAGCGCCGCGCCCAGCATGTAGTTGAGGAACCCGTAGTTCAGGAACTGGCTGTAGACGAACACCAGCGCCCAGGGCACGCCGGCGGCGCCGCGCGGGTTGAGGGCGCGCGCGACCATGAGGATGCCGGCGGCGAGCAGCGGCGGGATGATCGCCGCCGCGATCCAGTACGCCCGAGTCAGGCCGAGCATGCCCCGCAGCGCCGCCACGACGAGTTCGGTGCCCATGTTGGGCACCAGGCGCCAGTGGAACGCCAGGAGCCGCGCGAAGGCGGGGTCGTCGGCGTAGGCCTCGACCGCCGAGGCTCCCATGTGGCCGGGGACGTCGGTGAGGGGCGGGATTGTCGCGAACAGGAACGGCACCGCCATCGCCGCGCAGATCAGGACCATCACCGGCCTGCGCAGCGCGAGGCAGGACGCGCGTGGCACGAGGCGCGCGCCGGGGACGTCCTGCAACCGCTGGTCCACGCTCAGGCGCCGAGAGTCATGCTTCGTGGTGATCCCGGATGTCCTTGCCGCGACGCAGGCGAGGCCAGAGGCTCTGCCTCTGCGCCCCGCCAAAGGCAAGCCTCTGAAATCCGTTTGTTTCAGTAAATCGGTTCGGCGAATTCAACTTTAGCAGCGAACACCCGCTGGCTGGCCTGACGCGATAGGATGGCTGGATGGCAGTTTGCAGACGTGGCTTGAGTGTCCTGGATCGCACGCTGATCGAAGTGCGGCTGAGGGACGGATGGACCCTCCGTGCGATCGCCCGGGCGCTGGGCCGCTCGCCCGGCATGGTGTCGGACGAGGTGGCGCGGCACGGCGGCAGGGCCGACTACGCGGCGCACGCGGCGCAGACGCAGGCGGCCTCTGCCCGCAGCCGCTGCGGCCGCACGCCCAGGCCCAGGCTGGCGGCCGACGTCGCCACCAGCGCGTTCGCAGGTGCGCTGGGTGCCATCCCGGCCCCCTGCGCCGGACGCTGACCTGCGA
>CAXSES010000404.1:0-3155 GCA_964236225.1 uncultured Acetobacteraceae bacterium | reverse complement strand
TCGATCAGCCCCGCGCCCGGCAGGGCCTCGATCAGCACAGACTCACGCGGGAACGGCGGCTCAACGCGGGACATGCAATCTCTCCAGGACAGGGCAGCAAGGAAGGCCAGGGGCGCCGCCCCTGGACCCCGCCAGGGCGAGCCGCCCTGGACCGGCGTTCATCAAGAACTGGCATTCATCAAGAAAGCTCCTGCACGCAACACCGGCCCGAGAGCAACGCCCCGCGCCCCGAATCCGCCCACGCTGCGCCGAAGCAGCCCGCCCGCCACCCCCGCCCCGCGCCAGGCGAACTTCAACGGGCGCCGGGGTCTGGGGGGCGGCCTCGCCCCCCAGCCTTCCTGCCTTGCTCAAGGCCTGAACACGAACCTGAGCTGCGCCACCTGCCCCAGCAAGTCGCGCGGCACCGGCAGGCTCGCGCAGTGCGCGTCCAGCACCGCCCGCCGCGCCCGCTCCGCGAACGCCCGGAACGCCGGGTCCGTCCCCATCCGCCCCGTATCCTCGGGCGAGAACTCCGCCCCGCGCGCCGTCCCGCCCGCGTCCACCGTGACGACCATGTGCGCCGAATACGTCGCGTAGTTCCGCGCCGCCGTGTCCTCGCTGTAGCACTCGCGCACCTCGTCGCCGATCTGGCGCTGCTGCCCCTGGGTGAGCTGCCCGGTGATGTCGCCCGTGCGCGCCCCGCCCGCCGCCGGCGCCCCGCCGCGCGACGGGTTCGCCCGCGCGGTGGGCGGGCGCGCCTGCTGCTGGTTCGACCGGAACTTCTCCAGCGTGTTCAGCAGCGAGGACGTGTCCGGAACAGCATTCCTGGTCTCGTTCGGCTGCGACGTCTGGCTCTCGGTGCGCGACGTCCTCGGCGATGGCGAAGGCCGCGCGGCGCTCGGCAGCGGCGGCTCCGGCACGGGCCTGGCGGGCGCAGGCGCGGGCGGCGTCGGATTCGCGGCGACCGGCGGGACCCGCTGCGGCACCACGGGCGCGGGCGGCACCGGCGGCGCGGGCGGCAGCCTGCGCGCCTCGGCCGGCGCCGCAGGTGGTGGCGGCGGCAGCGGCGGCAGCGGCAGGTCCTCCTGCTCCCGCGGCACGGGCGGCGGCAGGGGCGCGGGCGCCGGCGGCACCACCACGGGAGGCGGCGGCGGCACGGGCGCGGGCGGCGTCGGCAACGGCAGCGCCTCCACCGGTGGCGGCGGCGGCGGCGGCGGGGGTGGCGGCGGAGGCGGGGGCGGCTGCACCGGCGCGGGCTTCGGCGGCTCCTTCGCCGGCGGCTGGTCCGCGGGCGTGGGCGCGTCGGCCGGCGCCGGCTTCTCCGCGGGCGTCTCGCCGCGCTGCACCTTCTGCGCGGTGGTGCCCGGCTGGAACGCCATCTCCACCGTCTGCTCCGGCGGCGGCACAGGCGGCACAGGCGCCGGCAGCACCAGCACGAACGCCAGCAGCAGCGCCAGGTGCAGCGCCGCCGACGCGACCGCGCTGCGCCTCAGGGTCGGCGTCATCGGCGCTGGACCTCGCCTAGCAGCGGGGCGGCGTGGCGCTCAGCGCCCGCTCCGCCCGCCGCCCGCGCGCGCGCCAGCCGCCCCGGCTCCGCGCGCCCCGCCCCCACCTCCGGCCGCACCGCCGCCCGCACCCCCGCCCGCCGCGGCGCCAGCCTCCGCCGCGGGCCCGCCGCCCGCCTGCGCCACGCCCTCGCCCTGCTCAGCCAGCAGCGTCGCCTTGGTGAACCCCCCGCTGGTGATCGTGCCCATCACCGTCATGATCTGCCCGTACGTCACCGCCCGGTCGCCCCGCACGAAGATGCGCTTGCCCGAATCGTCCTTCGCCGCCTCGCGGAGCTTCGCCACCAGCGCGTCCACCGCCACCGCGTCGTCGCCCACGTAGGTCGCGCCGTCCGCCTTGATCGACACGGTGATCGGCGCGGCGTCCTGGCTCACCGGCGCCGCGTTGGTCTTCGGCAGGTCGACGTTGACCCCCGACGTCATCAGCGGCGCCGCCACCATGAACACGATCAGCAGCACCAGCATCACGTCCACCATCGGCGTGACGTTGATCTCCGACAGCGGCTTGTAGCGCCCGCGCCCGCCCCGCCCGCCCGTGCCCATCGCCATCAGCCGCACCCTGCGTACAGGCAAGGCAAGGCCAGGGCTCTGCCCCAATGCCTGGAAGCGGGGACCCGCTGGGGGCAGGCGCCCCCAGACCCGCATACATAAGGAAAGGCGCGAGGTGCCGCAGGCCCAAACGGACGGTTTCCAAAGGCCCTGCCTTTGGCGGGGTCCAGGGCCCCCTTCCTCAAGCAATGGGCCCCTGGCCTTCCTTGCTGCCTTTCCTGCCTCACGCCCGTTCCTCGCTCTGCCGCGACAGGATCGCCCCGAACTCCGTCCCGAACCCCTCCAGCCGCGACGCGAACCGCCCCAGGTCCGTGCTGATCGCGTTGTAGGCGAGCACCGCCGGGATCGCCGCCACCAGCCCGATCGCGGTCGCGAACAGCGCCTCCGCGATCCCCGGCGCCACCACAGCGAGGTTCGTGTTGTGCATCGCCGCGATCGCCGAGAACGAGTGCATGATCCCCCACACCGTCCCGAACAGCCCAACGAACGGCGCCACAGACCCCACCGAGGCCAGGAAGATCATCCACCGCTCCATGCGCTCCATCTCGCGCTGCACCGTCATGCTCATCGCCCGGTCCACCCGCTCGCGCACCCCGCCGCGCGCCAGGTCGGCGCCCGCGACCCGCGCGGAGCGCCGCCACTCCCCCATCGCCGCGCCGAACACGGCCGCCATCGGGTGCGCGGGCTTGGCCCCGTCGGTCTCGTAAAGCTCGTCGAGCGAGCCTCCCGACCAGAACCGGTCCTCGAACGCCCGCGCCTGCGCGTTGGCCCTGCGCAGGCTCGTGACCTTCTCGAACACGATCGCCCACACCCAGACGCTGGCGATCAGCAGCCCCACCATCACCACCTTCACGACGATGTCGGCCTGCAGGAACAGCGTCCACAGCGACAGGTCGGCGGGCACGCTCCCCGGCGCCAGGCTGGCGGCATCAACGGCACGGTCCAAAGTCCTGCTCCCCCTCGCGCCAGGCGGCACGGCGCCCGCCGCCTTTAGGTGTGCGCGGCACGTCAGGCAAGGCCGCAGGCGGCGTCCGGGCCGGCAAGCGAGCAAGGTTGAGGCTC
>CAXSES010000403.1:0-3155 GCA_964236225.1 uncultured Acetobacteraceae bacterium | reverse complement strand
CTACAGGTATCGCGCCGCCAGATGCCCCTCGAAGTCCGCCGGGTCGAGCGCCCGCCCCGTCGCCGCCCGCAGCAGGTCGCTGAACCCGAGCCGCGCGCCCTGCCCGTGGACCCGGCTGCGCAGCCATCCCAGCAGCGGCGCGAGGTCCCCCCGCCCCAATGCCTCGTCAAGTCCGGGCGCCCCGTCGAGCCCGGGCGTGTCGCGCCGTGCCGCCGCCATGAGCTGCGCCGCCGCCATCGCCCCCAGCGTGTAGCTGGGAAAGTAGCCGAACAGCCCATCGTACCAGTGAATGTCCTGCAGGCACCCGAGCCGGTCGTTGGGCGGCCGGATGCCGAGCAGCGCGTGCAGCCCATCCGACCACGCGCCTGGCAGGTCGGGCACGGCGAGGTCGCCGCCCACCAGCGCCTGCTCCAGACGGAAGCGCAGGATGACGTGGGCGGGATAGGTCATCTCGTCCGCCTCGACGCGGATCAGGCTGCGCTCCACCCGCCGCCACGACCGCGCCAGCGCCGGCCCGCTCCACGCGACGCCCCCGCCTGCCGCGCCCCCGCCTGCCGCCTCTCCGCCGCCCGCTCCGCCCGCCCCGCCGCCCGGCAGCGCCGCGTTCAGCTCGCCCGCGAGCCAGCCGAGATACGGGTCCGACAGGCACGCCTGCATCTCCAGGATCAGCGACTGGCTCTCATGCGCCGCCATGCCGGCCGAAGCCCCCACCGGCTGGCGCGCCCAGGCCTCGGGCAGGCCGCGCTCGTACAGAGCGTGGCCGGTCTCGTGCATCACGCCCATCAGCGCCTGCACCGGATTCTCCACGTCGTAGCGCGTGGTGATGCGCACGTCGGTGGGCGTGCCGCCGCAGAACGGGTGCGCGGAGCGGTCGAGCCGCGCGTGCTCGGCCTCCAGCCCGGCCGCGCGCGACAGCCTGCGGCACAGCGCCTCCTGCGCCTCCTCGGCGAACGGCCCGCGCGGCAGGGCGGGGGCGCCGTCGCGATCGGCGCGGTCCTGGCGCTCCAGGGCGCGCGGCAGGGCATCGGCGAGGAACCGCTCGTAGCGGGCGAACACCGGGGCCACGTCGGCGCTCCCGATCCCGGGCTGGTAGCCGTCCATCATCGCGTCGTACGGCGACAGGCCCAGCGCCGGGGCCAGCGCGTCGGCGGTCTCGCGGGTGAGCCGCACCACCTCGGCCAGCGCCGGCGCCACCGCCGCGAAGTCCGACGCGGGCCGCGCAACGCGCCAGATCGTCTCGCAGGCGGAGCAGGCCCGACTGTGCGCCTCCACCAGGTCGAGCGGCAGAGCGGTGGCGCGCGTGTGCGCGCGGCGCATCAGCGCGAGGTTGGCGCCGCGCCAGATCGTCTCGCAGGCGGAGCAGGCCCGACTGTGCGCCTCCACCAGGTCGAGCGGCAGAGCGGTGGCGCGCGTGTGCGCGCGGCGCATCAGCGCGAGGTTGGCGCCGCGCCAGCCCGCGTCGGACCCGCCCGCCTCGCCAGGATCGGCGAACCGGGCCTCCGCCTGGTCCAGCGCCGCTGCCATCTCTGGCGCCACCAGCATCTCGTGGCCCAGCCCGGCGAGAACCGCGAGCTGATCGCCGCGCGCCGCCGCGCCGCCGGGCGGCATCATCGCCGACGCATCCCAGCCGAGCACGGAGGACGCCTCGCCGAGCGTGGCGATGCGGGCGAAGCGGGCGGCGAGGCGGTCATAGGCGGACATGGCAGGCGAACTCCCGGAACAGGGTGGAACCGAAGCGGGCGCGGTCCGCGACGCCAACCCCGTTGATGTCACGATCAGGTGATAATGCTGGGAAATCCGGCTCCATGAATACCAGAGTATGCGTACCAGGCTCCGGCAGCCCGGCTCCGCAGGGCGAAAGGGGAATGCTGCCTGATCCTGGCGGTTCTGCTTTCGAACACGCACCTGACCGGTTTCGCAGCCGAGTGGCGAACGCCGAAGCGGCCGGCGCCGGTCGCGGGCGACACGGTCCGGTAAGACTTGGCTGCTAGGATGGTTGCCGGCCTCGCGCCGACACGCTCGCCGATCAACCCGCTCGAAGGACGCAGTCTTGCCGTTTGCCGAGCCCCCGCCCCGCTCCCGCTCCACGGGCCGGACCGCGCGTGTCCCGCAGCCCGCGGCGGTTGCGTCCTTCGCACGGGTGCCCTGTCCGCCCGCGGCAGGCCCGTTCCGCGGCCCCGGCCAGGCATGACGCCCGGCCCGGGCGGCGTCCCCACCCTGGCGGAGCGGCGCACGCACCGGCTGCTGCTGGCGCGCGGCTGCGTGCTCAACCACTACCAGCCGATCGTCAACCTGCGCTCGGGCGAGGTGATCGGGGTGGAGGCGCTTGGCCGGCTGGAGCAGGACGGCCGGGTGCTGGCGCCCGCGACGTTCCTGGGCAGCCTCACCGTGCACGACCTCGACGACCTGCTGTTCCGCTCGCTGCGCCTGGGCCTCGCCATGCTCGCCACCTGCGGCGCCACCCACCCGGAGCTGCGCCTGGGAATGAACGTGACCCCGGCGGTGCTGATCCGCGACCAATTCGCGCGCCGGCTGATGGACGTTCTGCACGAGGGCGGCGTCGACCCGGGCAGGATCACGCTCGAGATCCTCGAAGGCGACCAGTTCCTCAACATCGAACGGGCGGTGGTGGAGATACGCGTGCTGCGCGGCCACGGGATGCGGATCGCCCTCGACGACGTCGGCTCGGCTTACTCGTCGCTGATGCGGCTGCGCGAGCTGCCGGTCGACGTGATCAAGCTCGACCAGGCCTTCGTGCGCAACACGCTGCAGCAGCCTGACGACCTGCAGTTCGTGGCCAGCATGATCTCCCTGGCCAACGGCCTGCGCAAGAGTCTGGTGGTGGAGGGCGCCGAGACCGCGGAGATCGTCAACGCCCTGCAGGTGCTCGGCGTGGATGCCGCGCAGGGCTATGCGATCGCCCGGCCGATGCCGGTCGCGGCGCTGCGTGACTGGCTCGCGGGCCATGCCGTCGTCAAGAGCAGGCAGTCGCCCACGTCGCTGCTGGGAGTGTATGCGTTGCACCTGATGATCGCCGATGCGTGCCGGGTGCTGGCAAGCCAGACGATGGGCTTTGCCTGGCCGGAGTCGATCCACGACCCGCACGCCTGCCAGATCGGCCGCTACCTCGACCGGACCGGCGAGCACGGGACGCC
>CAXSES010000402.1:0-3160 GCA_964236225.1 uncultured Acetobacteraceae bacterium | reverse complement strand
CAGCCTTGCTTGCCTGAAGGGTCATCGCATCCGGCCGTTGGCGCGAGGCTAGCCAAGGGCACGATGTCCGGCGGCAAGCCTGATTTTCAGGGTCATAGCCTCGCGCATGGGGCGGCATTGGACGAATCGAGCCGTTGCCGGCTCGCTGCGGCGTTGACGCACGCGGGCTGATCTCCTAGATCACGGCCCTCTTGGTGGCGGGCGTAGCTCAGGTGGTAGAGCGCCAGGTTGTGGTCTTGGATGCCGTGGGTTCGAGTCCCATCGCTCGCCCCAAGACAATCTGAAATCTCATTGCGATCAGTGGTGTTGCCGACGGCAGGATCAGTATCCTGAAACCATACCGGGCCCGGTGTGTTCCCCTGAGCAATGGTGAGCACCGGATTGGCGAAAGCACTTGGCGACAAGGTGATCTGCGCTGGCGGGGTCAGGAAGCCAGTGCGCGACGCTACTCGGAAGTGTTGGTTCCCATGCCACGGGCAACCACGGCGTCGGCGCCATTCATCGGCTGGCCACCGAAGGTCGTGGTGGCGGATTGCATGTAGGGGGAATTCACCGGAGCGCTGATGCCGACGGGCAGGCCGAAGACGTGGAAGGCCGGACCTGGAAAATCGGAGTTTTGCGAGGGATTGGGCGGAGGAATGCCGATCGACTCGCCCTGCGTGGAAAGGCCTGCCGGTGGCGTCGGCTGCTGGGCCAGCACCGGCGTTGCAAGGAACAGCCCGGCAAGTCCGGCAACGGTGGAAAGCTTCATGGCGCCATGTTCCTGAAAATGCAGCATCTGGGTGAGAAGACGGTAGACTCGCGCAGAAGCCACGCGCGTGAGGAAGCACAACGCGCGCCGACGGCGTTATCGCGACAAGCCTCCTTCACGTTGAAGCGAGGTCGGGTGGCAGGGCAAATGTTGCGGCAAGGCCCTGGGCCAGCGGGATCGGAGCAACGCCGAGAGCAGCACGCATCGGCGCGACATCGAACGCCTTGTCCTCCAGCAGGCGTCGCAGCTCGGCCGCGCGAACGCGTGGCAGGAACGGCATCCGGGTAAGAAGGGTCGCTGCGATCAGCGGGGCTGCGGGCACCGCGACGATGCGTGGCCTGCCGAGACCGGCCGCGCGGGCGACGGCGCTGACGAACCCTGCGTAGGGCACGGCCTGCGGCCCGGCGATGGTCAGGATGTGTGCCCCGTCCCACGTGCGGGAGAGGGCGGCGAGCACGCAGGCGGTGACATCGGACTGATGGATCGGCTGCACCAGGGCGCGGCCGCCGCCGGGCAGAGGCACCAGCGGCCGGCCACCCGGCGCGGGCAGCCGGCGGAGCAGGGCGGCAAGGCGCTGCACGTTGTCCTCGCCTTCGGCGCCGTAGATCATCGTGGGGTGCAGCATCACGCCGTTGCGCCAGGACCGGAGGAACGCGGTTTCCCCCTCACGCACGCCGAGGCCGTGCGCGTCAGGCCAGTGCGTGTGGATACGGGTGCTGCCGAGGAAGATGTGGCGGACGCCGGTCGGGCTGGCGTGCAGGACCGCGGCAGCATGGCGGGCGTGGGCCATGCTGACGATGCTCGCGGCATCGGCAAGCGCGGCGACGAGGGCGTCCGCATCGCCGAGGTCGGCGACGCGGGGGGTCAGCCCGGCGCCCTCGCGGCCCAGGCCGGCCGACACGAGGCGCTCCGGGCTGCGCACCACGGCCACGACCGGCACCTGCCGCCGCAGGAGGGCACGGCACAGGGCAGCGCCGGAGCGACCGGACGCGCCGATCACGTGGACGGGGGAGGAGGTCATCGGCGGCGCCTTGGTGTTGGCAGGAACGTGGAGCGAGCAAGCAGGGCCGGGCTCTCCCTCCCGCCTGGCATTCCAACGGCCCAAGCGGGCCACTGGAACCTTCGGGCAGCTCCGCCCAGACCCGCCAGGGGCGAGCTGCCCCTGGACCGGCCTTGCTTAAGGGAAGGCGGTCCAGGGGACCTTCTCCTGGCGGAGTTTGAAGCAGAGCCTCAACCTTGCCTGCTTCGCCCGCCGCCTCAACTGGCCGAGCCTAGGGTGAAGTTCCGCCCTCGATCTTGTGCCAGTGGCCATGTTCCCAACCTGTGGCATCATGCTACCACATAATGGAAACCCTTGACACAGATGGGGTTCGGGCGGGATACAGCGTGTCGTATCGAGGTCACGGGAACACCAATGTTCAAGTCCACACACTCGCTGAAGCCGGTGGAGGTCAGCAAGGCCTGGACCCTGATTGATGCGGACGGCCTGGTCCTGGGCCGGCTCGCGTCGATCATCGCCCTGCGGCTGCGCGGCAAGCACAAGGCGCAGTTCACGCCGCACGTCGATTGCGGCGACAACATCGTGGTGATTAACGCCGAGAAAGTGAAGCTGACCGGCAAGAAGGCCGAGCAGGATCTGTTCCATTACCACACCGGGTTCCCGGGCGGCATCAAGCAGCGCACTATCCGCCAGCGGCTGGACAGCAAGAACCCCGGTCATGTCGTGGAAAAGGCGGTGGAGCGGATGATCACCCGCGGGCCGTTGCAGCGCGCGCAGATGAAGCATCTGTACGTGTATGCCGGGACGAGCCATCCGCATGACGGGCAGCAGCCGGTGGCACTCGACGTGGCGGCCATGAATCCCAAGAACAAGAGGGCCTGAGGCGCATGTCAGAGGCAGAGACCCAGACCCGCACGCTCGCGGACCTCAAGGACCTGGTCGACGCGGCCGGGATCGCGGGCGGCACGCCGGACGGGGTGCTGGCCGAGGGCGCGATCCGCCGCGAGGCCAAGCGCGACGAGCAGGGCCGCTCCTACGCCACGGGGCGGCGCAAGAACGCCATCGCGCGCGTGTGGATCAAACCGGGCAAGGGCGACATCCAGGTCAATGGCAAGCGGGTCGGCGTGTATTTCGCGCGTCCGGTGCTGCGGATGCTGCTCACGCAGCCGTTCCTGGTGGCGGACCGCTACAACCAGTTCGACGTGTTCTGCACGGTCAACGGCGGCGGGCTCTCGGGGCAGGCGGGTGCGCTGCGCCACGGCATCAGCCGGGCGCTGACGTACTACGAGCCCGAGCTGCGCGGCATCCTCAAGGTGGCCGGGTTCCTCACCCGCGACAGCCGCGTGGTGGAGCGCAAGAAGTACGGCAAGGCCAAAGCGCGGCGGTCGTTCCAGTTCAGCAAGCGCTGA
>CAXSES010000401.1:0-3170 GCA_964236225.1 uncultured Acetobacteraceae bacterium | reverse complement strand
GGCCCTCTTGGGCCGTTGGAAGGGCAGGCGGAGGGAGAGCCCAGCCTTGCTTGCCGTATGGGTCGATGCTCGTGGCCGTCAGTGTCATGCGCTGGAGCGGGCGTCGTGGGCCACCAGGTCGGCGTCGCGCCCGGCGCCGAAGACGTGGCGCAGCACCAGCGCCTTGAAGTCCAGGGCGGAGACGGAGCCCTGCTCCTGCATCAGCTCCGGCGTGTCGGAGATCACCAGAGGCCCGTCCGCCGGGTCGGTCAGCCGGCCGTGCGAGCCCTTCACCAGCGCGGTGTCACGGATCGGGATCACGTCGAGCAGCGCGCGTTGTCCGAGCTTGCGTTGCGCGAGCCGCATCGCGATGCGCAGCTTCGCCGAGGGCAGCGCCGGGTCGAGGAACAGCTCCATCGGGTCGTATCCGGGCTTGCGGTGGATGTCGACGGTGCGGGCGAAGTCAGGCGCGCGGGCGTCGTCGTCCCACCAGTAGTAGCTGAACCAGCGGTCGTGGTCGGACAGCGCGACCAGATCGCCAGAGCGTGGGTGATCGAGGCCGTGCGCGCGCTTGCCTTCCTCGTCGAGCACGATGTCGACGCCGTCCAGCGCCTCGAGGACGCGCCGCACCGGCGCGATGTCGTCCGGCTCGCGCACGTAGACATGGGCGAGCTGGTGGTCGACCAGGGCGAAGGCGCGGCTGGCGCCGCAATCCAGCAGCTCGCGGCCCAGCTCGGTGCGCAGGCGAAGCAGGCCGGCGCCCCGCAGCGCGCGGTTGATGTCCACCGCGCCCCTGACCGGAACGATGCCGTACTCAGAGACGACGATGACGCGCCGGCCGAGCTCGCGCGCGGCCTCGATCAGCGTGCCGCAGACGGCGTCGATCTCGCGCAGGTCGCTGCGGACCCGCGGATCGCTGGCGTCCGGCCCCCATTTCTGCAGCCCGTAATCCAGGTGCGGCAGGTAGCACAGGGTCAGCGTCGGGTGCCTGGTGCGCATGACGTGCTCGGTGGCGCGCGCGATCCAGCGGCTGCTGGCGATGTCGGTGGCGGGGCCCCAGAAGCGGAACAGCGGGAACGGGCCGAGTTGCGCGTCAAGCTCGTCGTGCAGCTCCGGCGGCTCGGCGTAGTGGTCCGGGATCTTGCGTCCGTCGGCCGGGTACATGGGGCGCGGCGTCGCGCTGAACTCGGCGCTCGAATACATGTTGTACCACCAGAACATCTTCGCGCAGGTGAAGCCCGGGTCGCGCCGGCGCCCGGCCTCCCAGATCTTCTCCCCGGCCACGAGCCCGTTGGCCTGCCGCCACATCTGCACCTCGGCCTGCTCGCGCGAGTACCAGCCATTGGCCACGACGCCGTGGTCGCGCGGCGCCAGTCCGGTCAGCAGGCTGGACTGCGCCGAGCACGTCACCGCGGGCAGCACCGTGCGCAGCGGACGCATGGCCCCGCCTTGCGCCAGGGCGGACAGGTTCGGCGTGTCCTCGCCCAGCAGCCTGGGCGTCAGTCCGACAACGAGCAGCACAAGCGTCTGATGCACGAGAAAGGCCTATTCCGTGGCTGGGGGGAGCCGGGAGCCGGCGCCCCGGGTTGGCGCGAGCGACCGGAGCGCCGCGCCGATGCGCGGGAGGGGAACGGGCGTCCCGCCAGGCGGGCGATCGGGGGTCCTGCCGGTTGCGCGAGCCGGGAGGACCCCGGCATCCGGTCCCGCCGTCACCCGCTCACGGCGGCAGGCTGCTCAGACGCCTCGAACAGCACGCCCAGGGAGGCCAGGTCGTCCCAGTAGCCGGGGTAGGTCTTGGCGACGCAGGAGGGCTCTAGGATCGCGATCCCGCCCAGCCGGAGGCCGGCCAGGGCGAAGCTCATCGCGATCCTGTGGTCCGAGGCCGTGTCGATCCTGCACGGCCTGCCGCCGCCGAGCGCCGGGGCGCCGAACACCGTCAGGTCGTCGCCCGACACCGCGGCGAGCCCGGGCGCGATCCGTCCCAGCCCGTCGGCCAGGGCCGCGATCCTGTCGCATTCCTTGACGCGGAGGTTTGAGATCCCGGTGAACCGGACCGGGGTGTGGTTGAACGCGGCGAGCACGGCCAGAGTCGGCACCGCGTCCTGCATCTGCGACCCGTCGATGACGGGCGGCAGGTTCGGGAACGCCGCGATCAGCTGGTACGCCCCGGCGTCGGGCTGGGTGCAGGCGTCGGCCGCCGCGCCGAGGTCGATCCGCCCTCCTGTCAGCGCCTCGGCCGCCCACATGTAGGTGGCTGCCGAGGCGTCCGGCTCGATGGCGAGGTCGATCGCCCGGTAGCCGGTCGGGTCGACGGACCACGCCCCCGGGCCGTCGGGCCTGACGGAGGCGCCGAATCGCGTCATCAGCGCGACGGTGAGGCCGACATATCCCTGCGCCCCGATCTGCGGGTCCTTCAGCGTGATCCGCGTCACGTCGTCCGCGCAGGCTCCCAGCATCAGCAGGGCGGACAGGTACTGGCTCGACAGGCCGCCATCCACCTCGACGGCGCCGCCGCGCAGGCCGCCGCTTCCCCGGATCGTGACGGGCGGGCAGCCTTCCGTGTCGGCGATCTCCACGCCCAGGGTGCGCAGCGCCGCGACCAGCGGGCGGATCGGACGCCGGCGCATGTGGTCGTCGCCGTCGATCACCACCACGCCGTCCACGGTCGCGGCGGCCGCAGTGAGGAACCGGGCCGCGGTGCCGGCATTGCCGATCGCGAGCGGGTGCGCGGGCGCGTGCAGCCGGCCGGTCCCGGACACGGTGAAGCTCGTGTCGTCCGGCTCGACGATCGCGACGCCCATCGCGTGCAGGGACCGGGCCATGCGCGCCGTGTCCTCGCTCTTCAGGGCGCCCGTGAGTCGCGTGGTGCCCCGCGCCAACGCCGCCAGCAGCAGCGCGCGATTGGTGATCGACTTCGATCCGGGAAGCCTGATCTTGCCGCGCAGCGGATGCGCCGGCGGAACGAGGGTCTTGTGCTGCAGCTCGGGCAACGAGGCCTCTATAACATAGGTTGGGGCAGTATTGCGATCGGGCCACCGACCCGCAGATAATTCTGTTTCATTTCTCCTCTTTTCAAGTGCAGATTGCAATCCAGATGACGAGCATCGCCACCAGGGAAAAGATATGAACCAGATCCGCGCCAACTCGCTTCGTTCCGGTCCGGACGGCCGCGGCCGTTTTGGTGAGTTTGG
>CAXSES010000400.1:0-3179 GCA_964236225.1 uncultured Acetobacteraceae bacterium | reverse complement strand
GCCGCCCTGGTTGGCGGGCGCGTTCATGGAGGAGCCGGAGCCCTGCTCGCGCACGGCGTTCGGGACGCTGGTCTGCAGGCCGGTGGAGTCGCCGCTGCTGGTGCCGGTGCCCATGCTGCCGGCGGGCTGTGCGAGGGCGGGCGTGGTGGCCAGGACGATCGCCAGGGCCAGGAAGGGCCGCGTCATGGGTGTTTCCTCGCTTTCTTCCGCGCGCCTGACGGCCGCCCCGGGTGATGGTTGTTCCGCAACAGCCGCGCGAAGGCGTGCGCGCCGCCCTGGAGGCAGGGCGCTTGTCGGGCGGGGGGCGAGACCCTGTCAGGCGAAGGACTGGCGCACCGCGCGGCCGCCCTCGGACAGCGCGTGGCGGCCTTTCGGCATCATGGGGTAGAAGTTGACGAAGCCGTGGATCGTGCCGGGGTAGCAGTGGTGGCGCGCCTGGACGCCGACGCCGTTCAGCAGCGCGGCATACTGGCGGCCCTCGTCGCGCAGCGGGTCGAACTCGGCGGTGACGACCAGGGCGGGGGGCAGGTCGCGCAGGTCGCCGAGCGCGGGGGCGAAGGCGGGGTCGTCGTGGTGGCGCTCGTCATCGAGATACTGGTCGCGGTACCACTCCATCAACTGGGCGGTCAGGAAGTAGCCACGGGCGTAAGTGGTGCGGGAGGGAACGTCCTCGATGCCGTGGGTGGTCGGGTAGTAGAGGAGCTGGAAGCGCAGGGGCGGCAGGCCGAGCCTGTGGGCGGACTGGCTGGTGACGGCGGCGAGGTTGCCGCCGGCGCTATCGCCGCCGACCGCCACCAGGGGCGCTCCCGCCTCGTCGCGGCCGCCGAGCGTGTCGACGTAACGCAACACCCAGCGCAGGGCGGCCAGGCAGTCGTTGGGAGCGGCGGGGAACGGGTTCTCCGGCGCGAGGCGGTAGGAAGGGGCGACGACGACGCAGCCGGCGGCGCGGGCCAGGCGGCAGCAGACGCCGTCGTGCGAGTCCAGGCCGCAATGCACGAAGCCGCCGCCGTGGAAATACAGCAGGGTGCCGCGCACCGCGCCGCGCGGGGTGTAGATCCGGGTCGTGAGCGGGCCGGCGGGTCCGGGGATGGCGATCTCGCGCACCGAGGCCAGCTTGAGGCGGGACAGCCAGATCGGCGACATGGGCGCGTTGGTCATGGCCCGCAGCGGCGCCAGGTCCGTGGGCATCTGGCCACCCTGGGTCTTCTTCTCCAGCAGGCGGAGCATGACCCGGCTGGGCAGGTCGGGGCGCGAGGACGGCGCCGGGCCGCGCGGCCGGCCCGGCGGGGCGGCGTCGCGTGGCGACAGGCGCGGACGGGACTGGCTCATGCGCGTCGCCGCCCGCGCTTCATCTTGGCCGGATCGTAGCCGCCGCCGCCCGGGCCCAGGGGCTCGGGGGTGCGGTCCTTCCTGGTGCGCAACTGGGCAGGAGCGGGCGGGGCGGGCAGGCCCAGCTCCAGGGCCTCCAAGCGCTTGATCTCGTCGCGCAGGCGGGCGGCGGTCTCGAACTCCAGGTCGGCGGCGGCGGCGCGCATGCGCTTCTCCAGCTCGGCCAGCGAGGATTTGAGATCCTTGCCCACCATGTCCGTGATGCCGGCGTCCTTGACCGGGGCGATGGTGACGTAGTCCTGCTCGAAGACGGAGTTCAGCGCCTCGCCGATGTGCTTGCGCACGGATTGCGGGGTGATGCCGTTGGCCTCGTTCCAGGCCGCCTGCTTCTCGCGGCGGCGCGCGGTCTCCTCGATGGCGGCGCGCAGCGAGCGGGTCATCACGTCGGCGTAGAGCACCACGCGGCCGTCGACGTTGCGCGCGGCGCGGCCGATGGTCTGGATCAGCGAGGTCTGGCTGCGCAGGAAGCCCTCCTTGTCGGCATCCAGGATCGCGACCAGGGAGCATTCCGGGATGTCGAGGCCCTCGCGCAGCAGGTTGATGCCGATCAGCACGTCGAACACGCCGAGGCGCAGGTCGCGGATGATCTCGATGCGCTCCAGCGTGTCCACGTCGGAGTGCAGGTAGCGCACCTTGACCCCGTTCTCCGTCAGGTAGTCGGTGAGGTCCTCGCTCATGCGCTTGGTCAGGGTGGTGACGAGCACGCGACCGCCCTGGTTCGTGGTCAGGCGTATCTCGGCGAGCAGGTCGTCGACCTGGTGCTCGACGGGGCGGATCTCCGTGACGGGATCGATCAGGCCGGTGGGGCGGATCACCTGCTCCGCGAAGGAGCCGCCGGTGCGCTCCATCTCCCACGGGCCGGGCGTGGCGCTGACGAACACCGTCTGCGGGCGGAAGCGCTCCCACTCCTCGAACTTGAGCGGACGGTTGTCGATGCAGGAAGGCAGGCGGAAGCCGAACTCGGCGAGCACGGACTTGCGGGCGTAGTCGCCGCGCTCCATGCCGCCGATTTGCGGCACGGTGACGTGGCTCTCGTCGACGATCAGCAGCGCGTTCTCCGGCAGGTACTCGAACAGGGTCGGCGGCGGGTCGCCCTGGGCGCGGCCGGACAGGTAGCGCGAGTAGTTCTCGATCGACTTACAGGAGCCTGTGGTCTCCATCATCTCGATGTCGAAGGTGCAGCGCTGCTGCAGGCGCTCGGCCTCCAGCAGCTTGCCCTCGGCCACGAGCTGGTCGAGCCGCATGCGCAGCTCGTCCTTGATGCCGACGATCGCCTGGTTGAGCGTGGGGCGCGCGGTGACGTAGTGGCTGTTGGCGTAGACGCTGATCTCGGCCATCTCCGCCGTCTTGTTGCCGGTCAGAGGGTCGAACTCGGCGATCGCCTCGATCTCGTCGCCGAACAGGGTGATGCGCCAGGCGCGGTCCTCGTACTGCACCGGGAACACGTCCACTGTCTCGCCGCGCAGGCGGAAGGTGCCGCGCTGGAACGCCGAGTCGTTGCGGCGGTACTGAAGCTCGACGAACGCCTTGGCCAGGGTGTCGCGGTCGATGCGGCCGCCGACCTCCAGGCGCACCACCATGCGCGAGTAGGTTTCCACCGAGCCGATGCCGTAGATGCAGGAGACCGAGGCCACGATGATGACGTCGTTGCGCTCCAGCAGCGCCTGGGTGGCGGCGTGGCGCATCCGGTCGATCTGCTCGTTGATCTGGCTGTCCTTCTCCACGTAGGTGTCGGTGCGCGGGACGTAGGCCTCCGGCTGGTAGTAGTCGTAGTAGCTGACGAAGTACTC
>CAXSES010000399.1:0-3180 GCA_964236225.1 uncultured Acetobacteraceae bacterium | reverse complement strand
CCCCCGCCTTGAAGCAGGGGCGGGTCTGGGCGTAGCTGGCCAAAGGTTCCGATGGTCCGCTTGGGCCATTGGAATGGCCAGCGGAGGGAGAGCCCAGCCTTGCTTGCGGGCCGACGTCACGGCGCGTGCAGCGTCCTGGCGACCGCCTTCCGCCATCCGGCGTATTTGCGGGCGCGCTGGTCCTCTGCCATCGACGGGGCGAAGCGGCGTTCGAGCGCCCAGCGCTGCTGGAACGCCTCCGGCTCCGGGTAGAGGCCGGCGTCCAGGCCGGCGAGATAGGCGGCGCCGAGCGCGGTGGTCTCCAGGCATTGCGGGCGGTCGACATCCACGCCCAGCATGTCGGCGAGGAACTGCATCGCCCAGTCGCTGGCGGTCAGGCCGCCATCGACGCGCAGGACGACCTCGCCCCCCTGCCTCGCGTCGCCGAGGCCGGCGTCGTCCAGCATCGCGTCGAGCAGATCGCGGGTCTGGTAGGCGACACCCTCCAGCACCGCGCGCGCCAGCTCGCGGCGCGTGGTGCCGCGGCTGAGCCCGGTGATGGCGGCGCGCGCATCGCTGTTCCAGTGCGGCGCGCCCAGGCCGGTGAAGGCGGGCACCAGATAGACATCCTGCGCGGGGTCGGCCTCCGCGGCGAGGCGGCCGGTCTCCGCGGCATGCTCCACCAGGCCGAGGCCGTCGCGCAGCCACTGCACCCCGGCGCCGGCGGAGAAGATCGAACCCTCCAGCGCGTAAGAGCGCCGGCCGCGGCGCTGCCAGGCGATGGTCGACAGCATGCGGTGGGTGGAGGGGACCGGCGCGTCGCCCACGTTGAGCAGGACGAAGGCGCCGGTGCCGTATGTCGCCTTGACCATGCCAGGCGTGAAGCAGGCCTGCCCGATCAGCGAGGCCTGCTGGTCGCCGGCGATGCCGCGCACCGCGACGGCGCCGCCGAACAGCCGGGTGGTGCCGAACACCCCGGCGCTGTCGCGTATTTCCGGCAGCAGGGCGCGCGGAACGGCGAACAGCGCCAGCATCTCGTCGTGCCACGCGCCAGTCGCGATGTCGCAGAGCAGGGTGCGCGAGGCGTTGGTGGCGTCGGTCGCGTGCACCGCGCCGCCGGTCAGCCGCCACAGCAGGAAGCTGTCCACCGTGCCGAAGGCGAGCCGGCCCGCCTCGGCGCGGGCGCGGGCGCCGGGAACGTGGTCAAGAATCCAGCCGATCTTGGTGGCGGAGAAATACGGGTCTAGGCGCAGGCCGGTCAGCGCGGCGACGCGCGGGCCATGGCCGGCTTCCTCCAGGCCCGCGCAGGCGGGGGCGGTGCGGCGGTCCTGCCAGACGATCGCGTTGTAGATGGCGCGCCCGGTCTCGCGGTCCCACACGACCGCGGTCTCGCGCTGGTTGGTCACGCCGATGCCGGCGAGGCCCGTGCCGTCCAGGCCGGCGCGGGCCAGCGCCTCGCGGGCGGTCTCCAGCGCGACGGACCACAGCGTCTCGGGATCGTGCTCGACCCAGCCGGGCCGAGGGTAGATCTGCTCGAACTCGCGCTGCGCCAGGGCGAGCACCTCCAGGCCCGGCCCGAACACCATGGCGCGGGTGGAGGTGGTGCCCTGGTCGATGGCAAGCACGTGGCCGCTCACGGCACGCGCTCGTCACGGGAGCACTCGCAGGAGCGACGCTTGCCGGGGGAGCGGCTGCCCGCCCCCCCGCCGTGCTCGCGCATCAGGTCCGCTTCGGCGGCGGCATCGCGGCCCAGGTCTTGAGCAGCGTATCGTAGTCCACCGTCTCGCCCTGCGGCTTCTCGTTGGCCAGCTTGCGCTGCGGCGCCAGGTTGCCGTCCTTCTCCGCCTTCGCGTACCAGTATTCGGCGTCGCGCTCCTCGTTCATCACCGGGCCAAGCTTGCCCATCACGCCGGAGCGCTGCAGCCGCGTCATGATGGCGTCCTGGTCGCGCGCCAGGCCGTCCATCGCCTGCTGCGGCGTCACCGAGCCGGAGATCGCGTTCGACACGTTCTGCCACCAGACCTGCGCCATCTTGCCGTAGTCGGGCACGTTCACGCCGGTCGGCGTCCACTGCTTGCGCGCCGGGCTGCGGTAGAACTCCACCAGCCCGCCGACCTTGGGCGCCATGTCGGTGAGCGCCTGCGACCAGACGTCGCTCTCGCGGATCAGGTGGAGAGACACCAGCGCCTTCTTCAGCGTCACCGTCTTGGACGTGCAGAACTGCGCATACAGCCAGCCCGCCTTGGTGCGCTCGATCGGCGCGTATTTCAGCATCGTCCAGCAGCCGGTGTCCTGGTAGCCGAGCTTCATGCCCTCCTTCCAGTAGGGGCCGTGCGGGCTCGGCGCCATGCGCCATTTCGGCGTGCCGTCCTCGTTCATCACCGGCAAGCCGGGCTTGGTCAGGCTGTCGGTGAACGCGCTGTACCAGAAGATCTGCTGGGCGATGTGGCCCTGCCCCGGCACCGGGCCGGACTCCAGGAAGTCCATGCCGGCGGCCTCGGGCGGCGCGTACTTCTTGAGCCACTCGACGTACTTGGTCAGCGCGTAGACCGCCGCCGGGCCGTTGGCGTCGCCGCCGCGGGTGATCGAGGAGCCGCGGGGGATGCCGTCCTCCGAACGGATGCCCCACTCGTCCACGGGCCTGCCGTTGGGCAGGCCGCGGTCGCCGGCGCCGGCCATCGACAGCCAGGCGTCGGTGAAGCGCCAGCCGAGCGAGGGGTCCTTCTTGCCGTAATCCATGTGGCCGTAGACGCGCTGGCCGTCGATCTCCTTGACGGTGTTGGTGAAGAAGTCCGCGATGTCCTCGTACGCCGACCAGTTCACCGGCACGCCCAGCTCGTAGCCGAACTGCTTCTTGAACGCCGCTTTCAGGTCGGGCCGCTGGAACCAGTCGTGCCGGAACCAGTAGAGGTTGGCGAACTGCTGGTCGGGGAGCTGGTAAAGCTTGCCGTCGGTGAAGGTACCGAACGACAGGCCCATGAAGTCCGGCAGGTCGAGCGTCGGGCTGGTGACGTCCTTGCCCTCGTTCGCCATGAAGTCGGTGAGCGAGCCGCCGACGATGTCGCCGTAGCGCGGGTGGGTGCCGATGAAGTCGGAGTCGTTCATCCAGAAGTCGTACACCGGGCGGCCCGACTGCATCTCGACCTCGATCTTGTCGACCAGCAGGCCCTCGTCCATCAGGTCGTGGTTGACCTTGATGCC
>CAXSES010000398.1:0-3210 GCA_964236225.1 uncultured Acetobacteraceae bacterium | reverse complement strand
TTAAGCAATGGGTTCCAAGGGCCCTGCCTTTGGCGGGCTCCCCTGCTTCAAGGCATGGGGGCAGAGCCCCTGGCCTTCCTTTCCTGACAGGTCAGACCATAAGGCCATCGGTATGACGCTTGCCGGCGGGCCAGCGCCGGGTGCTCTCGCACCCTTCGCTGAACAACGACGTTACTGCAACGATCACCTGCGCTGCATGTTGCATCGCAGCGCGAGCAATACGAGTTGACGCCACCCGGTGGCGGTGACAGCGTACATTCAACCACACGCGCCGTATCAAACGGCCGTCCACGTTCGGGAGACGTGCCATCACCAGCCTTCGATACTGCGGCCTGCGCGCTGCACTTGCCGCGGCGATCCTCACCCCCGCGTTCTGCCTGGCGCGTCCCGCGCTCGCCGATTCGACCATCACGATCGCCACGGTGAACAACGGCGACATGGTGGTGATGCAGAAGCTCTCGCCCGCGTTCGAGAAGCTGCATCCGGACATCCACCTCAAGTGGGTGGTGCTGGAGGAGAACGTTCTGCGCCAGCGCGTGACCACGGACATCGCGACCCATGCCGGCCAGTTCGACGTGATGACCATCGGCAACTACGAGGTGCCGATCTGGGGCAAGCAGGGCTGGCTGGAGCCGATGGACAACCTGCCCGCGGCGTACGATGCCGACGACCTGCTCAAGGCGGTGCGCGGCGGCCTCACCGTGGACGGCAAGCTGTACGGCCTGCCGTTCTATGCCGAAAGCGCGATGACGTACTACCGCACCGACCTGTTCCAGAAGGCCGGCCTCACCATGCCGGCTGCGCCCACCTACGAGCAGATCCGTGGTTATGCCGACAAGATCACCGACAAGCCGAACCAGATCTACGGCATGTGCCTGCGCGGCAAGCCGGGCTGGGGCGAGAACATGGCTTACGTCACCAGCCTGGTGAATGCGTTCGGCGGCCAGTGGTTCGGGCAGGACTGGAAGACCACGATCGACACGCCGGCCTGGAAGCAGGCGATCGGCTACTACGACGACATCCTCAAGGCGGACGGCCCGCCGGGCGAGACGTCGAACGGGTTCAACGAGACGCTGGCGCTGTTCAGCAGCGGGCATTGCGGCATGTGGATCGACGCCACCGTCGCAGGCGGCCTTCTCTACGACAAGAAGCAGTCCTCGGTCGCCGACAAGGTGGGCTTCGCGCCGATGCCGACAGGCGGCTTCGCGGCCGCGCCTACCTGGCTGTGGAGCTGGAACCTGGGCATCCCCGCCTCGTCCAAGCAGAAGGACGCGGCCAAGACCTTCGCCGCCTGGGCCACCTCGAAGGAGTACGTCAGCCTGGTCGCCAAGGAACGCGGCTGGGTCGCGGTGCCGCCCGGCACGCGCCAGTCCACCTACGACAACCCCGAGTACAAGAAGGTCGCCCCGTTCGCGACGTTCGTGGAGAAGGCGATCGACGGCTCGCACGCCGAGGGCCAGACTCGCGAGCCACGCCCCTACACCGGCGCCCAGTTCGTCTCGATTCCGGAGTTCCAGGGCATCGGCACCCAGGTCGGGCAGACCGTGGCCGGCACGCTCACCGGGCAGAGCACGGTGGATCAGGCGCTCGCCGCCGCGCAGTCGGCCACGGAACGCACGATGCGCCAGGCCGGCTACCCGAAGAAGTAGCTCCTATGTCCGCGGTTCTCGCCCAGCCTGGCACGGCGCCGACGACGGCGCGCCCCGTCCGCCAGGCGGGCTCGCTGCTGGTCGTGCCCTCGGTGCTCGTCCTGCTGCTGTGGATGATCGTTCCGCTCGTGATGACGGTGTGGTTCTCCACGCTTTACTACAACCTGCTCAATCCGGCCGCCGCCGGGTTCGCCGGGCTGGACAATTACCGCTTTCTGGTCACCGACCCGGATTTCTGGGCGTCGCTGGTCAACACTCTGGTGCTGGTCGGCTCGGTGCTGGCGATCACGGTGGGATGCGGCACCCTGCTCGCCGTGCTGTTCGACCAGCCGTTCCCTGGCTACAAGATCGCGCGGCTGCTGGCGATCTCGCCGTTCTTCATCATGCCGACGGTCAGCGCGCTGATCTGGAAGAACCTGCTGATGCACCCGATCTACGGGGTGTTCGGCGCGGTGGCCAGCGCATTCGGGCTGCAGCCGGTGGACTGGTTCGCCTCGTACCCGATGGCTTCCGTGATCGCCATCGTGTCGTGGGAGTGGCTGCCCTTCGCCATCCTGATCCTGCTCACCGCGGTGCAGTCGCTCGACCACGAGCAACGCGAGGCGGCACGCATGGACGGCGCCGGCGTGGTCGCGCAGTTCTTCTACATCACCCTGCCGCACCTGCGCCGCGCGATCAGCGTCGTGGTGATGATCGAGACGATCTTCCTGCTCACCGTGTTTGCGGAAATCTTCGTCACCACCTCGGGTGGCCCCGGCAACGCCACCACCAACCTCGCCTTCCTGATCTATGCCCGCGCCTTGCTGCAGTTCGACATCGGCGGCGCCTCGGCCGGCGGCGTGGTGGCGATCGTGCTGGCAAACGTCGTCGCATTGTTCCTGGTGCGCTCCATCGCGCGCCGGCTCGAGGTCTAGGCGATGCGCGCAAGCCCGGTGCAGCGCGTCTTCGTGATGGTCCTCGGCTGGGGCGTGGCGCTCGCCCTGTTCTTCCCCATCCTGTGGATGGCGCTGACCAGCCTCAAGACCGAGGTCGACGCGATCGCGACCCCGCCGCGCCTGATCTTCGCACCGAGCCTCGCCTCCTACGCCGAGGTGCTCGGGCGCGCGGACTACCTGTCCTTCGCGCTGAACAGCGTGATCGTCTCGGTGGGCGGCACCGTGCTGGCGCTCGCCTTTGCGATCCCCGCCGCCTACTCGATGGCGTTCCACCCGACCAAGCGCACCCGCGGCACGCTGCTGTGGATGCTGTCCACCAAGATGCTGCCGCCGGTCGGCGTGCTGGTGCCGATCTATCTGCTGTTCCGCTCCACCGGGCTGCTCGACACGCGCAGCGGGCTGGTCGTGATCTACGCGCTGATGAACCTGCCGATCGTGGTGTGGATGCTGTTCACCTTCTACAAGGACGTGCCGCACGAGATACTGGAGGCCGGCCGCATGGACGGCGCCACTACCTTCGGCGAGCTGTGGTATCTGCTGATGCCGCTCACCCTGCCCGGCGTGGCGTCGACCGGGCTGCTGTCGCTGATCCTGTGCTGGAACGAGGCGTTCTGGAGCCTGAACCT
>CAXSES010000397.1:0-3240 GCA_964236225.1 uncultured Acetobacteraceae bacterium | reverse complement strand
CCCGCCGAGGACGCCGCCGCCGTGGTCGCAGGCCACCGCCGCGCCGCCGTACTGACCGCCGACGGCGAGCTTCTGGCGCTGTCCTGCGACGAGGCCGCCGCCACCCTGCGCGGCTTCGGCCCCGCGATGGCGCCGCCGCTTCTGGTGCACGCCCCCGCCACGCTGCGCCGCCTCGGCCTGCGCCCGCAGCGCTGCCTCGACCTGCTGGAGCTGTGGGCGTTCGTGCTGCCGGCCCGCCCGGTCACGCCCACCCCGCGCGGCCTCGCGCTCGCGCTGGACCTCGACCCGCCCAACGGCCTGGAGCAGGCCGTCGCCCTGCTGCCCCGCATCGCCTCGTCGCTGCTCGGCCGCCTCGCCGCCGGCCGCGCCCTGCCGATCAACGAGGAGGCCGCCGGCCTCGCGCGGCGCATGGGCGAGCACGGCTGGCCCTGGGCGCAGGCGGTGGCCGAGGCGCTGGCCAGCGACGCGCCCGCCGCCCCCGACGCGCTGCGCGTCTGGAAGCGCCTGCCCGAATGGGAGGACGTCGCCCCCCGCCCCGCCCCCGGCTCCAGCCCGGTGCCGCCCGCAGACAGCCGCGCCCGCCTCGCCGCCATGCTCGGCCCCCACGCGGAGCAGCGCCCTGGCCAGGCAGACTACGCCGACGCCGTCTCCGCCGCCTTCGCCCCGCGCGAGGTCCGCGGCGACCCCCATGTCGTGCTCGCGGAGGCCGGCACCGGCACAGGCAAGACGCTGGGCTACATCGCGCCCGCCAGCCTGTGGGCCGAGCGCAACGGCGGCGCGGTGTGGATCAGCACCTACACCCGCCACCTGCAGCGACAGATCGACGCCGAGCTGGCCCGCCTGCACCCAGACGCCGCGGAGCGCCGCCGCCGCGTCGTGGTGCGCAAGGGCCGCGAGAACTATTTGTGCCTGCTCAACATGGAGGACGCCGTCAACGCCAGCCTCGCCGGAGGCGGCCTCGCCGGCCCCAACGGCGCCGGCACGATCCCGCTGGCCCTGCTGTCGCGCTGGGCGCTGGCCACCAACGACGGCGACCTGGGCGGCGGCGACCTGCCCGGCTGGTTCGCCGAGCTGTTCGGCCCGGGCGCCGCCACCGGCCTCGCCGACCGGCGCGGCGAGTGCATCCACGGCGCCTGCCCGCACTACAAGACCTGCTTCGTCGAGCACACGATCCGCCGCGCCCGCACCGCCGACCTCGTGGTCGCCAACCACGCGCTCGTCATGGCGCAGGCCGCCTGGGCCTACGCCGCCGCCCAGGCCGCTCCCGCCGGCGCGACGTCGCGCGGCCAGGCCGACACGGGCAGCAGCGGCGATCCGGGCAGCGGGGGCGATTCGGGCGACGAGACCCTGCCCACCCGCTACGTGTTCGACGAGGGCCACCACGTCTTCGACGCCGCCGACGGCGCGTTCTCCGCGGAGCTGAGCGGCCTGGAAGCCGCGGAGCTGCGCCGCTGGCTGCTCGGCGCGGAGGGCGGCCGGTCCCGCGCCCGCGGCCTGCGCCGCCGCCTCGACGACCTGGTCGCCGGCCGCCCCGCGCTGGAAGCCCCTCTCGACGCCGCCCTGCTCGCCGCCAGGGCCCTGCCCGCCCCCGGCTGGTCGCTCCGCCTCGCCGAGGACGACCCCGCCCTGGACGCACCCGCCCTGGATGCGCCCGCCCGGGACGCGCCCGCCACGGCCGCACGCGCACGCCCCGCCACGCCCGCCGCGATCCCCGGACCCGCCGCCCCAACACGGGCCGGCGCCGCCCCGCCCGCCGCCCTGTCCGGCGCCCCCGCCGACAACCCGACGGAAGCGTTCCTGCGCCTGCTGCGCCGCCAGATCCTCGCCCGCATCGCCGGCGGCCCCGAGGCCGACCGCGCCGGCGCCCCCGCCCTGTTCGCCCCCGAGTGCGACCTGCACCCCGTCTCCGAGCCCCTCGCCCGCGCCGCAGAGCGCCTGGAGCGCGCGCTCGGCCGCATCGCAGAGCCGCTGCGCACCCTGCAGCAGCGCCTCGTCGCCCGGCTGGACGACGAGGCCGAGGAGCTGGACCCCACCACCCGCGGCCGCATCGAGGCGATGAGCCGCACCCTGCGCCGCCGCGCCGCCGGCCGCCTCGACGCCTGGCGCGCCATGCTCCGCGCCGCCGCGGAGGACCCGCCCGCCCCCGGCGCCCGCCCCGAGCACGTCCATCTCCTGCGCCTCGACCGCCGCCGCCCCGCCGGCACCCGCGGCGGCGACGGCCCTCCCCTCCCCGGCCTCGCCGCCCTCGGCTCCGCCACCCCTGGTCCCGCCACCCCGGGCCGCCCCCCGCTGGACCGCTCCCCGCCCGACCGCCTCCTGCTGGACCGGGACGTCGGCCTCCACCGCCACTGGCTCGACCCGACGATCCCGTTCGCCGCCACGCTGGCCGCCCCGGCGCACGGCCTGCTCGTCACCTCCGCCACCCTGCGCGACGCCCCCGAGCAGGCCGCAGCAGAGCCCGCCTGGGCCGCCGCGGAGGCCCGCGTCGGCGCCACCCACCTGCCCTCCCCGCCGCTGCGCGCCGCCCTCGCCTCGCCGTTCGACTACGCCGCCCAGACCCGCTGCTTCGTGGTCAACGACCTGGCGCCCGGCGACCCCGGCGCGCTGGCCGGCGCCTACCGCGCGCTGTTCCTCGCCGCGGGCGGCGGCGGGCTGGGCCTGTTCACCGCGATCTCGCGCCTGCGCGCCGTGCACGCGCGCATCGCCCCCGCGCTGGAGGAGGCCGGCCTCACCCTGCTCGCCCAGCACGTCGACGCCATGGACAACGCCACCCTGATCGACGTCTTCCGCTCAGAGGAGCACTCCTGCCTGCTCGGCACCGACGCCATGCGCGACGGCGTCGACGTCCCCGGCCGCGCCCTCCGCCTGGTCGTGTTCGAGCGCGTGCCCTGGCCGCGCCCCGACATCCTGCACAGGGAGCGCCGACTCCATCTCTCCGGCGGCGACACCACCGGCTACGACGACCGCGAGGCCCGCCTGCGCCTGCGCCAGGCCTTCGGCCGACTGATCCGCACCGCCACGGACCGCGGCGTGTTCGTCCTGCTCGACCGGCGCACGCCCACCCGGCTGCTCTCCGCCTTTCCCCCCGGCGTCACGGCGCGGCGCGCCGGCCTCGCCGAGACCGTCGCGGGGGTGAAGGCGTTCCTCGGCCCCGACTGAGCAAGGCAGGCCGGGCGGACGGTGAAGCAGGCAAGGTTGAGGCTCTGCCTCAAACTCCGCCAGGGGAAGGTCCCCTGGACC
>CAXSES010000396.1:0-3240 GCA_964236225.1 uncultured Acetobacteraceae bacterium | reverse complement strand
GCCCGGACCCGCCAGGAGGGAAGCCCCCCCTGGACCCGCGCACCTTGAGGGAAGGCGGTCCAGGGGACCTTCCCCTGGCGGAGTTTGAGGCAGAGCCTCAACCTTGCCTGCCCGCTGTCGTCACCCGCAGGCCCCCGGCCCCGCCCGCCCTCGCGCCGCAGTCAGCGCGGTGCCGACCAGCCGCGGTAGGCGCCCACGGTGGCGGCGGTGATGAGGGTCGGCTCGATGAGCTGGGTCTTCTCCGCCGGCGCGTGGCCGCCGATGATCTCGTTGCCGACCTGCACCGCGCGCTGCGCCATCAGGTAGGGGTCCTGCGACGAGGAGGCGACCACCAGGCTCTTCGGGTCGCGCAGCGCCGCCTCGATGTCGGGCGCGCCGTCCACGCTGGTGATGAGCGTGTCGCGGTGGAGCTGGCGCGCCGCCAGCCCGGCGCCGATCGCGGTCGGGTCGTTGATCGCGAACACCGCGTCGATGTGGGGGAAGCGGGTGAGCAGCCCCTGCATCACAGCGAAGCCGCCGTCGCGCGAGCCCTTGGCGTCCTGGTTGTCCGACAGCGGCGTGATCCCCGCCTTGGACAGCACCGCCTCGCAGCCCTTGACGCGGTCGATCACCGAGGAGACGTGCGGCCCGTTGACGATCACCACGTCGCCGTGGCCGCCCAGGCGCTCGACGATGGCCTGGCACGCCTCGGCGCCGGCCCGGACGTTGTCGGTCATCACCGTGGCGTTCGCGCCCTCGGCCGCCACGTCCACGGCGACGACGGTGATGCCGGCGGCCTCCGCCTTGCGCACGGCGGGCGCGATCGCCACCGGGTCGGCCGCGTTGATCAGGATCAGGTCGACGCCGGCGGAGATGAAGTTGTCGATCTGGGTGAACTGCTTGTTCAGGTCGTAGTCCGACGCGGTGGTGATGACGCGCACGTCTGGGTTGATCGCCTTGGCCGCCGCGGTCGCGCCGTTGGCGATCGCCACGAAGAACGGGTTGCCGAGCGAGCCGACCGTGATGCCGATCCCGGTCAGGGTCTTCGCCTCCGCCCCGGGCGCCGCAAGCGCCGCCGCGACCAGGGCCGCCATCGCAAGGTGTCTCTGTGTCATGCCGTATCCCCTCCAGGAAGCGTTGGCCGCCCGAAGGCGGCAAGCAGGGCCGGGCTCCGCCCAGGCCCGCCAAAGGGCAAGCCCCTTGGAAACCGATCTACCCTGAGCACATGGCCTCCGAAGCCCCGCCCTTGGCGGAGCCTGATGCGGAGCCCCAGCCTTGACTGCCCCGGCCGGGCGCGCGCCCCGCTCACGTCCGCGCCGCGCCCTGGAGCCGCAGGCGGTCCAGCGCGACGGCGACGACGATGACCAGGCCCTTGACGATGAACTGCCAGATGTCGGACACGCCGACCAGGATCAGCCCGTTGCTCAGGATCGCGATGATCAGCGCGCCGATCAGCGTGCCCCAGACCGAGCCGATGCCGCCGGTGAAGCTGATGCCGCCCAGGATCGCCGCCGCGATCGCGTCCAGCTCGTAGCTCTGCCCGAGCTGGAGCCCGTTGGCCGCGTAAAGCCGCGCCGCCGACATGATCCCGCCCAGCCCCGCCAGAAACCCCGAGATCATGTACACCGCCAGCAGGATGCGCCCGACGCGGATGCCAGACAGGTGCGCCGCGTGCACGTTGCCGCCGACCGCGTACACCCGCAGCCCGAACACAGTGCGGCGCAGCACGAACCACGACGCGACGATCACCAGCCCAGCGATCACCACCAGCCACGGCACGCCGAGCAGCGTCTCGTTGCCGAGGAAGGCGAAGCCGAGGTCGGGGTTGAACACGGTGGCGTCGTGGCCGATCAGCCGGGCCACGCCGCGCACCGCGGTCAGCGAGCCGAGCGTGACGATGAACGGCGGCAGACCGAGCCCCGCGATCAGCGCCCCGTTCGCCGCCCCGAACGCCACGCCCGCGAGCAGCCCCGCGGGAATCGCCAGCGCCCCGAAGGCGGGAACAGTGGAGACCAGCATCGTCACCATCGCCGCCGCCGCCAGGATCGAGCCGACGGAAAGGTCGATGCCCCCGGTGAGCAGCACGAAGGTCATCCCGGCGGCCAGCACCGTGTTGATCGAGGCCTGCTGCGCCACGATCGAGATGTTGCCCACCGAGAGGAAGCGGCTCGACATCAGCTCGAAGCCGACGCAGAGCAGCACCAGCACCGGCAGCATGCCGAGCACCTGCACCCGCGCGCGCAGGCCGGCCCGCGCGGCGGCGGCGCGGGCGGGCTCGACGGCGGCGCTCACGGCGCTGCCTTGAAGCAGGCAAGGCCGGGCTCTGCCCATTGCCTGAAAGCGGGGACCCGCAAAGGGCCGTCGGCCCTTTGATCCCGTCCTCTTAAGTGATGGAGTCTCAAGGTCCCGCCTCGAGCGGGGTCCCATCCTTGAGGCACGGGGGGCAGCGCCCCTGGCCGTCCTTGCTTCGAGGCCGCGCCCCGCCTCACGCCGCCGCCCTCACGCCGGCCACCAGCGCCATGATCGCCTCCTGCGTGATCCTGTCCTCCCCTCGGTTGGAGAGCTCGCCGACCAGCCGGCCCTCGCGCATCACCAGGGTGCGGTCGCACACGCCGATGATCTCGGCCATCTCGCTGGAGATCACGACGACGCCCAGGCCGGCGCGCGCCAGCTCGTCGATCAGGCGGTAGATCTCGCTCTTGGCGCCGACGTCCACGCCGCGCGTCGGCTCGTCGAGGAACAGCACGCGCGGCCCGGTCTCCAGCAGCCGCGCCAGCAGCACCTTCTGCTGGTTGCCGCCCGACAGCGCGCCGACGTTGATGCTGTCGCCCGCGCTGCGCACCCCCAGCCTGCGGATCGCCGCCGCCGAGCGGCGCCGGGCGGCGGCGAGATCAAGCACCCCCGCGTGCGAGTCGCGGTCCGCCACGTCGATGGCGATGTTGCGCCGCACGCTCATGTCCAGGTACAGCCCGAGCGCCTTGCGGTCCTCGGTGAGGTAGGCGAGCCCGGCCGCCACCCCCTCCGCGGGCGAGCGGCACGACGCCACCCGCCCGTCGAGGCGCACCGTGCCCGCGCTGCGCCGGTCGATGCCGCAGACCAGCCGCGCCAGCTCCGTGCGCCCCGCGCCCACCAGCCCCGCGAGGCCCAGCACCTCGCCGCGCGCCAGGGCGAAGCTGCACCCGTGCACGCGCGCCCCGTCGCCCACCCCCTCGACCTCGAGCAGCGGCGCAGGCACGTCCGCCACAGCGGCCCGCGCCGCCA
>CAXSES010000395.1:0-3253 GCA_964236225.1 uncultured Acetobacteraceae bacterium | reverse complement strand
CCCCCCGCCCCGTCGGCGGCCCGCGCCATCGCCGCCGCCACCGCCTGCCCCAGGAACGCCAGCGCCTCGCGGTCCCCGCACAGCCGCCCCCCGTCGCGCGACGCCAGCAGCAGCAGGCAGCCCGGGCGCGACGCCACCCTGACCAGCGCGTCGTGCCGCGCGAGCGGCGCCGCCTCCGCATGCAGCACCCGCGCGTCCTGCGGCGCCGCGCGCACCACCACGTCGCGCCCGCCCAGCAGCCGCGCCAGCGTGCCCGGCGGCAGGCGCCGCACGCCCCTGCGCTCCCCGCCCTCCGAGCACAGCGCCGCCGCGTCCACCCCGAGCAGCCCCGGCAGCTCGCCCGCCACGCACTCCGCCGGGTCGGCCGCGGCGATCAGCGCCAGCACGCAGCGGCGCACCCGCTCCGCCAGCCCGGCCGCCGCGCGCCTGTCCTGCACCATCTGCTCGGCCGCGCGCCGCGCCGCGGCGCTGCGCGCCCGCTCGGCCCGCAGCATCGCTGCCATGTGGTCCGCCACCGCCTCGCCGTGCACGCGCTCCGGCGGCTCCAGCACGCCGTACAGCCCGGGACGCTGCGCCAGCCAGCCCGGCCGCGCCCGCAGGAACCGCTCCACCGCCTCGTCGGTCGGCTCCTGCATCGCACGCGCGGAGCCCGCCATGTCCCTCATGCCGCCGCCATCGGCGAACCGGCGCGTCGTGCCCGGTTGCGATCAAGTCGCGCAATGCCGAAATGTCCATGGATGAGCAGGTCCGTCCCCCCGCAGTTCAGCCTGCCCACCATACAGGACGCCGACCCCTTGCCCAGCGCCGGCGCTCCGCCCCGCCCCCGCGCCAGGACCGACGCGGAGACCACCGCGCCCCGCCGCCGCCGCACATCCGCCGCCCCGCCGGCGCCGCAGCAGCCCGCCCCGCCGCGCGTGCCCATGCTGCCGCGCGTGCCCGTGCTTCTGCCCTACCCGTTCGCCGGCCCGTTCGACTACGCGGCCCCGGCAGGCCTGTCGCTCGAACCCGGCGACATCGTCCTGGTGCCGCTGAACCGCCGTGCCGAGATCGGCGTGGTGTGGGACGCCCCGTCCGGGCCCGCCGTGGACGATTCCCGGCTGAAGCCGGTGGCCACGCGCCTCGACGCGCCGCCGCTGCCCGCCCCGCTGCGCCGCTTCGTCGACTGGGTCGCGCAGTACACCCTCTCGCCGCCCGGCGACGTGCTGGCGATGACGCTGCGGGTCAACGCCCTGTCGCCCCCGACGCCCGCCCCCGGCTGGACCCTGGCGCCCGACGCCCCCGAGGCCCCGCCCGCGCGCCCCGAAGCTGCCGCGCCGCCCGCCGCCCAGTCCCAGGCCGCCGCGCTGCCCAACCTCGCCGCCCCCGCCCCACCGCCCGACGCCGCAGGCCCTGCCCCACCGCCCGATGCCCGGGACGCCGCCCCGCCCACCCCGCCTCCGCCCCGCGCGCCGCGCCTGACCCCGCAGCGCCGCCTGGTGCTCGACGCCCTGCGCGACGGCCCGCGCGGCGGCGCCGAGCTGGCCCGCCTCGCCGGCGTCTCCACAGGGCTGATCCGCGGCATGGCGCAGTCCGGCCTGATCCTGCCGGTGGCCCTGCCCACCGCGCCGCCGTTCCTCGCGCCCGACCCCGCGCACGCCCTCCCGGCGCTCTCGCCAGACCAGGCCCGCGCCGCCGCCATGCTGCGCGCCGAGGCCGCCGCCCGCCAGTTCTCCGTCACCCTGCTCGACGGCGTCACCGGCTCCGGCAAGACCGAGATCTACCTCGAGGCCGTCGCAGAGTGCCTCGCCCAGGGCCGCCAGGCGCTGGTGCTGCTCCCCGAGATCGCCCTGTCCTCGCAGTGGCTGGAGCGCTTCGAGCGCCGCTTCGGCACCCCGCCCGCGGTCTGGCACTCCGACCTCGCCTCGCGCACCCGGCGCGTCACCTGGCGCGCGGTCGCCGACGGCGCCGCGCCCGTCGTGGTCGGCGCGCGCTCCGCCCTGTTCCTGCCGTTCCCCGAGCTGGGCCTGGTCGTCGTCGACGAGGAGCACGAGACCGCCTTCAAGCAGGAGGACGGCGTCAACTACCACGCCCGCGACATGGCCGTGGTCCGCGCCCGCCTGTCCGACGCCGCCTGCGTGCTGGTCTCCGCCACGCCGAGCCTCGAGACGCTCGCCAACGTCGACCTCGGCCGCTACCGCCGCCTCACGCTCGCCGCCCGCCACGGCGGCGCCACCCTGCCCAGCGTCGCCGCCATCGACCTGCGCGACCACCCGCCGGAGCGGGGCCGCTTCATCTCCCCCCTTCTCGCCGAGGCCGTGCAGGCGACCTTCGACCGCGGCGAGCAGGCCATGCTGTTCCTCAACCGCCGCGGCTACGCGCCGCTGACCCTGTGCCGCGCCTGCGGCCACCGCATGGGCTGCCCGAACTGCACCGCCTGGCTGGTCGAGCACCGCGCGCGCCGCGTGCTCACCTGCCACCATTGCGGCCACGCCGAGCCGATCCCGCCGATCTGCCCCACCTGCGCGGCGGAAGGCAGCCTGACGCCGATCGGACCGGGAGTGGAGCGCATCACGGAGGAGGCCGCGCTGCTGTTCCCCGACAGCCGCACCCTGGTGATGGCCAGCGACACCCTGCCCGGCCCGCACGCCGCCGCCGAGGCCGCCCGCGCCATCTCCGCCCGCGAGGTCGACCTCGTGATCGGCACCCAGATCGTCGCCAAGGGCTGGCACTTCCCCCACCTCACCCTGGTCGGCGTGGTCGACGCCGATCTCGGCCTCGGCGGCGGCGACCTGCGCGCCTCGGAGCGCACCGTGCAGCTCCTCCACCAGGTCGCCGGCCGCGCCGGGCGCGCCGAGAGCCCCGGCCGCGTCCTGCTGCAAACCTTCTCGCCCGAGCACCCCGTCATGCAGGCCCTGCTGCAGGGCGACCTCGCCGCCTTCATGGCGCGCGAGGCCGACGAGCGACGCCCGGGACACTGGCCCCCCTTCGGCCGCCTCGCCGCCCTGATCGTCAGCGCCGACACCCCTGGCGACGCCGACGCCACCGCCCGCGCCCTCGGCCTCGCCGCCCCGCACGGCGACGGCGTCACGGTGCTCGGCCCCGCCCCTGCCCCGCTCGCCATCCTGCGCGGCCGCCATCGCCGCCGCCTGCTGCTGCGCACGCGGCGCGAGATCGCCGTCCAGCCGATCCTGCGCGAGTGGCTCGCCCGCGTGCCGGTCGGGCGCGGCATCCGCGTCGACGTCGACGTCGACCCGGTGTCGTTCCTCTGAACGCG
>CAXSES010000394.1:0-3267 GCA_964236225.1 uncultured Acetobacteraceae bacterium | reverse complement strand
ACGAGGAGGCCGGCCTCCGGCAGTTCGTGGTGGCCGACCCGGATGGCTACCTGCTCCGCTTCGGCAGCGACCTCGGCCGGCGTCCGGCAGGGGCGGCAACCATTGAACGGGCACGCGGGCCGGGCCGTGGCGTGTCGTGAAGGAGCCCGCCACGATGCCCACGCACGCCGGGAGGATCGTGATCGAGTCGCCGCGCCTGCGGCACTGGCGCGACGGGGATCTCGCTCCGTTCGCCGCCCTGAACGCGGACCCGCGCGTGATGCGGCACGACCCGGCCGTGCGGGATCGCGGCGAGAGCGACGCCATGGCCGGACGCATTCGCGGGCGCCGCCATGGTGGCGCCCGCAAACCGGCGCTCGCTCGCGGTGGTGCGCCGCCTCGGCATGACGCCGGCCGAACGCGACACGTCGCTGGCGCGCCACATCCCAGGACGGAGCGGTCGTGACCGGCTTTGACGTCGCCGCCTTTCGGCGGGACGGCTTCGGCACGGTGCGCGCCGCCGTGTCGCCCGCGGCGGTGGCCGGCCTCGTCGCGGCGGTCGAACGCATCCAGGCCGGGGTGGCCGACCTGTCCTCGGATCTGAGGGATCGCCTGACGCTGGAACGTGATCTCCCCGCGGACCGCCGCGGGGGCATGGCGGCCTGCGCCGTCGGCGACGCGATCTTCATCCTCGGCGACCCGGCGGCGTTCGACGAGGCGTTCCTGCGGCTGCTCGACGCTCCTGGCATCGTCGGGCCGGTGCGCGAGGCGCTCGGGACGACCGCGATCGCGGCGCATTTCATGAACGTCACGATCAAGCACCCGCGCTGGGGCAGGGCGCTCGGCTGGCACCGCGACTACCCGAACGGCTACGCCTGCCCGGCCGCGTCGCGGTTCGTGCGCGTCATGCTGTGCCTCGACGGCATGGACGAGTCCTCCGGGGCTACGACCTTCGTGCCCGGCTCGCATTGCATCGACGACGCGGCCGCGCGGGAACGGGCAGGCGCGGCGGCCTCTCCCCCGCCGGGCGACGTCGTGGCCGTTCGCTGCGCGCCCGGCGACCTGGTGCTGATCCACCCCAAGGTGCTGCATGGCGGCGGCATGAACACGTCCGTCCGCCTCCGGCGCAACGTCGTCCTGCAGGCTGGTGACGCGGGGGCGCCGCTGCTTGACACACCGAAAGAGGAGAGCGTGGCAGGGCGGCTCATGGAGGTGTCCGGCCGGTGCGGGTGACAAGCGGCACGCCGTCCAGGGTCAGGCGCCAGCGGCGGAGATGGTCCAGCGGCGTTGTCCTTCCTGCTCAGGCGATCGGCTTGGTCATGTCCACGATCGTGAAACCTGGCCGCCTCGGGTGCGGGCGTCGGCCGATCTCCCGGAAGCCGATGGCAGAGTAGAGCGCGATGTTCCGCTCCATGCGCGCGTTCGTGTAGAGGCGCAGCTCGGGCACGTCCCAGGAGCGCGCCATGTCCTCTGCCAGGCGCAGCAGGGCGAGCCCGTGGCCCTCGCCCTGGCGAGCAGGCAGAACCGCGACGCTGTAGATCATCGCGTGGTCCGGCTGCCGTTCAAGCACGAGCAGGCCCACGACGGTCCCGACGACCTCGGCGAGATGGACCTGTCCGGCCTCGACGCGTGGCCGGTGGTCCTCCGTGGCGGGCAGGGGCGGGTAGCCGAGCAGGGCGGTGTAAGGCGCGTAGGCCGCTCTCGTGAGTGCCTGCACCATCCCAAGATCGTCCGCCTCCGCAAGCCGGAAGGAGCGGGCAGGCCATCTTGCGTCGTGCAAGGGTGCCTTAATCATCGGCCAGCACCGCCCAGCGCTCGTGGTCGCGCCAGACCCCGTCAATGCGCAGGTATCGCGGCGAGAAGCCCTCGCGCCGGAAGCCGACCCGGCGGACGAGGGCCAGCGACCGGACGTTGCCGGGCTGCACGTTGGCCTCGACGCGGTGCAGACCGGCCGCGTCGAAGGCATGGCGGACCGCCAGCCGCACGGCTTCCGTCATCAGGCCGCGCCTGGCCAGCGCCGCGCTGCCGTGGAAGCCGAGGTAGCAGCTCTCCAGGGCGCCACGGCTGACCTGACTCAGGTGCGTCACGCCGACGACGGCACCGGACTGTTCCTCGCGGGCGACGAGCGCGCTGTCCGTCCCTTCGATCAGGCTGCCAAACCACCTGTCGAAACCCTCCTGGTCGGTGAACGGGTGCGCCCAGGGCGCGTGGTGGGCGCGGCTGTCCCCGTTGGCCCGGATCAGCTCGGCGGCGTCGGTGCGGGCAGCGGGCGACAGGGTGACGATGGACATGCCGGGAGGATAGTGCGGTTGAAGCCGCGGGGCTGTCATCCTCTACTGGCACATCATGCGCAAACGCGATCGAACCCGTTTGTCCAGAATGGCTGGAACGAAGGAGACCTTGATGTCGACGCTGGATGGAAAGGTGGCGCTGGTGACGGGAGCGTCGCGCGGCATCGGTGCCGCCATCGCCACGCGCCTGGCCCGGGACGGCGCCCGTGTCTTCGCGAATTACCGGACCGACGCGGCGGGAGCCGACTCGGTCGTCCAGGCGATCCGGGCAGGCGGCGGTCGAGCCGACGTGATACAGGCCGACGTCTCTCGGGTGGCGGCTGTCCGGTGCTTGGTCGACCGGGTGGCGGATGCCGGAGGCCGCCTCGACGTCCTTGTCAACAACGCCGCCGTCTGTGGCCCGGGCACCGTGGACAGTCTCACCGAAGCGGACTTCGACGGGCACTTCGCGGCCAACGTGAAATCAGTACTGTTCGCTTCGCAGGCAGCCGTCCCGCACCTTGCGCGGCGCGGCGGCGCGATCGTGAATGTCAGCTCCGTCAACGGACGCAGACCGGCCGCCGGAGCGTCGGTGTACAGCGCCAGCAAGGCGGCTGTGGATGCGATCACGATTGCCCTGGCCGAGGAGCTGGGACCACGGCGCATCCGCGTCAACGCGGTCGCGCCGGGCGCCACGGACACGGTTATGCTCCGCAGCGCCAACCCTGCGGACGCGGTGGCATCCATTGCTCTGCAAACCCCGTTGGGCCGCCTGGGTCTGCCGGAGGATATCGCCAGGGCCGTCGCGTTCCTTGCCTCGGAGGAGGCATCGTGGATCACCGGTCAGGTGCTCACCGCCAGTGGAGGGTTGTAGACCGTCAATGACAGTCGCGACGGGTTTGAGTTCGGTGAGCGGCATCGGTGCAACATCGAACGCCGCCGGCGAGCGACACGATGATCGGTCCCTAGAACCCGACGTAGCGCCCAGGCCGATGGTTCAGCAGCAGGATCAGGTCGA
>CAXSES010000393.1:0-3271 GCA_964236225.1 uncultured Acetobacteraceae bacterium | reverse complement strand
TGCTTAAGTTGCGCCGGGTCCAGGGGCGGCTCGCCCCTCGCCTTGAAGCAGGGGCGGGTCTGGGCGGTGCCTGCCAAAGGTTCCGACGGCCTTCTTGGGCCGTTGAAATGGCAGGCGGAGGGAGAGTCCAGGCTTGCTTCCTGACAGGTCAATGCCAGGCGGTCGTTGGCATCGACCGACACCGGCGCCTATCAGGCCCCGCCAGTTCAGCCACGCACGCCAAGATCACCCTCTCCTACCGCACGCTCTCGTAGATCACCATCGTATGCGCGTCCCGCTCGAACGCGCCGCACTCGTGCATGCCGATGCTGCCGAGCACGATGCGCGACGCGAAGTTGCTGTCCCGCGCCACGGCGATGATCCGCGCGATGCCGGCCGCATGGGCGTGGCCCAGCGCCGCCGCCGCCGCCTCGCGGGCCAGGCCACGCCCCCGCGCCGCCGGCCACAGGCAGAACCGCAGCCCGACCCCCAGGCCATCCGGCCGCTGGTGCACGCCCGCCATGCCGCGGAACTGCCCCGCCTCGCGCACGGTGAACATGCCGGTGCGGGCCGTGGCCCACAGGTTCATGTCCTCGGCCAGCTCCTCGGCGACCTGCGGCACCCGCCGCACGCCGCCAAGCATCAGGGCGTAAGCCCCGGGATCGGTCTTCAGCGCCTGGAATTCGGCCAGGTCGCCCCAGCCCACAGGAGTGAGCACCAGGCGCGCGGTCCGGATCACCCGGCCCGGCCCCGCCCGTCCCGGGCTGGGGCGACCCGCGCCCGCCATCCCGTCCGTTGCGGACCGCCCGCCCTCAGCGGGCCAGGGGGCGATACTTGATGCGGTGCGGCTCAGTGGCGTCGGCGCCGAGGCGGCGGCGCTTGTCCTCCTCGTAGGCCTGGAAGTTGCCCTCGAACCACTCGACATGGCTGTCGCCCTCGAACGCCAGGATGTGCGTCGCCAGCCGGTCCAGGAACCACCGGTCGTGGCTGATGACCACGACGCAGCCGGCGAAGTCCGCCAGCGCGTCTTCCAGCGCCCGCAATGTGTCGACATCGAGGTCGTTGGTCGGCTCGTCGAGCAGGATGACGTTGCTCTCGCTCTTGAGCATCTTGGCCAGGTGCACCCGGTTGCGCTCGCCGCCCGACAGGATGCCGACCTTCTTCTGCTGGTCCGACCCCTTGAAGTTGAACGCCCCCACGTAGGCCCGCGACGGCACCGCGCGCTTGCCGAGGTAGATCACGTCGGTGCCGCCGCTGATCTCCTCCCAGACGTTCTTGGTGTCGTCGAGGCTGTCGCGGCTCTGGTCGACGTAGCCGAGCTTCACCGTCTCGCCCACCGTCAGGCGCCCCGCGTCAGGATGCTCCTTGCCGGTGATCATCTTGAACAGCGTGGTTTTGCCCGCCCCGTTCGGCCCGATCACCCCGACGATGCCCCCGGGCGGCAGCTTGAAGTCGAGGTCGTCGATCAGCACGTGGTTGCCGAACGACTTGCGCAGCTCCTCGGCCTCGATGACGATCCCGCCCAGGCGCGGCCCCGGCGGGATCACGATGTCCGCCGTGCCCCCGGACAGCTCCGCCGACCTGGCCAGCATCTCCTCGTACTTGGCGATGCGCGCCCGGCTCTTGGTCTGCCGCGCGCGCGGGCTCGACTGTATCCACTCCTGCTCGGCCGCGAGCGCGCGCTGGCGCGAGCTTTCCTCCTTCTCCTCCTGCTGGAGGCGCCGCCGCTTCTGGTCCAGCCAGGACGAGTAGTTGCCCTCGAACGGGTAGCCGCGCCCGCGCTCGATCTCGAGAATCCAGTTGGTCACGTTGTCGAGGAAGTAGCGGTCGTGGGTGACGACCATCACGGTGCCCTCGTAGTCGCGCAGCGTGCGCTCCAGCCACGACACGCTCTCCGCGTCGAGGTGGTTCGTCGGCTCGTCGAGCAGCAGCAGGTCGGGCTTCTCAAGCAGCAGCCGGCACAGCGCCACCCGGCGGCGCTCGCCGCCCGAGAGCGACGTCACCGGGCTGTCAGGCGGCGGGCAGCGCAGGGCGTCGAGCGCGATCTCGATGCGCCGGTCCAGGTCCCAGCCATCCTCCGCGTCGATCTTCTCCTGCAGCTCCGCCTGCTCGGCGAGCAGCGTGTTCATGCGCTCGTCGTCCATCGGCTCGGCGAACTCCTCGGAGATCGCGTTGAACCGGGAGAGCGCCGCCTGCAGCGGGCCGAAGGCTTGCGCGACGTTCTCGGCGACCGTCTTGTCCTCGTCCAGGCGCGGCTCCTGGCTCAGGTAGCCGACGCGGGCGCCCTCGGCGGCCCAGGCCTCGCCGCCGTACTCGGTCTCGATGCCGGCGATGATCTTGAGCAGGGTGGACTTGCCGGCGCCGTTGACGCCGAGCACGCCGATCTTCACGCCGGGCAGGAAGGAAAGGGTGATGCCCTTGAACACCTCGCGCCCGCCCGGATAGGCCTTGGTCACGTCCTTCATCACATAGACGTACTGGTAGCTGGCCATCGTCGGCTCTCCCGGGCTGCACCGCCGTAACTAGTGGGGCGGCGCACCCGTCGCAAGCAAGGCCGGGCCCGCCGCCGGCGCGGCCTCCGATGGGCGGGACTGCCTGCGCCCGACAGGACTCGAACCTGTAACCAGACCGTTATGAGCGGTCAGCTCTAACCAGTTGAGCTACGGGCGCATGGCGATCCCAGGATGCAAGAAAACCGCGAAGAGGCAAGCACCGGCAAGGATCGGTCCTGTTCCCCCCAACCTCGCCCGCCCTGCCAGGATCGCCGCCCGCGGCTGGCGCGAGGCAACCGCCGGCCCGCGCTGCTTCTCGCTGCAACCCTTGCGCCGCCCGCCCCGTTCCCGTCCTCGAACAACGGAGCGCCCGATCATGAGCACAAGCAGCAAGATTCCCGCTACCGACCGCTCGGCCGGCGGACCTGGCAGCAGCCACGCCAACAAGGACAAGCCGCACGACGCCGACGTCGCCGGCGCGCACCACCAGAACACCGCGGTCGAGAAGAAGCACCCGGCCAAGGACGACAAGAGCACCGGCGGCGGCACCAAGCACGAGAACCGCAAGCCGGGCGAGTCCGGCCGGAGCTGACCTCCGAGGCGCTTGCGGCGCGACCTTGTACCAGCGACTTTTGGGTGTGAGCGATTGGGCAAGCAAGGTTGAGGCCCTGCCTTAAACCTCGCCAAAGGCAGGTGTTTAAGACCAATCTGCACCAACGGCCTCAAGTTCTGACCTGTCAGGAAAGCAAGGCCAGGGGCTCTGCCCCTGGACCCCGCCAAAGGCTCGCCTTTGGAAACCA
>CAXSES010000392.1:1374-3294 GCA_964236225.1 uncultured Acetobacteraceae bacterium | reverse complement strand
AGGCCGGTCCAGGGCGGCTCGCCCTGGCGGAGTTTGAGGCAGAGCCTCAACCTTGTCTTGCTTCGCCAGCCACCTCAACCCCCAGGCTCCGCGCCGTCCCGCGCCAGCCCGCCGCCCCAGCTCCACCACCCCGCCGGCATCGCCGCCGCCGCCCGCTCCGCCCCGCGCGCGCCCTCGAACAGCGCGAAGCACGTCCCCCCCGACCCGCTCATCCGCGCCAGCAGGCATCCCGGCTGCGCCAGGAGCGCCGCCAGCACCGCGCCCACCGCCGGGCACAGCGCCCGCGCCGCGTCCTCCAGGTCGTTGCCCGCCTGGCCCAGCCACTCGGCCAGCGCCGACGCATCGGCCCAGCCCCCCGGCAGCGACGGCGGCGCGCGCCCGCCGAACGGACCGGCTCCGCCCGCCCCCGCCGCCCGGAGCCCGAACACCGCCCGCGTCGAGACCGCCACCCCAGGGTTGACCAGCGCCAGGCCCAGCGCCGGCAGCGCCGGCACCGCGGACAGGACCTCGCCCACCCCCTGCATCCGCGCCGGCCGCGCCCCCAGGCACACCGGCACGTCCGCGCCCAGCGCCAGCGCCAGCGCCGCCATCTCCGCCTCCGCGGGCGCCACGCCCCACAGACGCCGAAGCAGACGCAGCGCCGCCGCCGCGTCCGCGGAGCCGCCGCCGATCCCCGACGCCACCGGCAGCCGCTTGTCCAGCACCAGCGCGGCCCGCGGCGCGCGGCCGGCGAGCGCCGACAGCGCCCGCGCCGCCCGCAGCGCCAGGTTCTCCGCATCCCCCGGGGACGGCGCGGCCAGGCCCGCCGCGAACGGCCCCGTCACCGCGAGCGACAGCTCGCCGTCGAATCGCGCGTGCAGCACGTCGCCCACGCCCGCGAACGCCACCAGGCTGTCGAGCAGGTGGTAGCCGTCCGCGCGCCGGCCGGTGACGTGGAGGAACAGGTTGACCTTGGCCGGCGCGAGGCAGGACAGCGGCCCCGGATGCGCGGCCGGGGCGGCGGCGCTCACGCCCCGCCATCCCGGCCGACGCCCGGCGGCCGGACGCGCCGCCGCACGCCGCGCCTCAGCGGCCGGCCGCCGGCGGCGCCACCGCGCCGGGCACCGCGCTTCCCGCCCCCGCCGCGCCGGGCGGATCGCCGGCGCCCCCCTCGGAGTCCGGGCCGGAGCGGGGCGGCGCCACCGCCGGCGCCTTCTGCCCGGCAACCCCGTCCGCGGCCGGCGCCGGCACCGCCGCGGCGCCATCCGAGCCAGGCGACACCGCGGTCTCCGGCTCGCCCCGCGTCGCCGGCATCGCGCCCGGGCCGGTCGCCGCCCCGCCCACCGCCGGGGAGCCCGCGGCCCCGCCCGCCGCCTTCCCATCCGCCGCGTTGGTGCCGGGGCGCGCGTCCCCCTGCGCGCGGGCCGGCAGCTCCGCCTCGGCGCGGCGCAGCTTGGCCTCGATCGGCGCCACGTCGTCCGGCTCGGGATGGAACACCAGGGCACGCCGCCACTGGTCCGCCGCCTCGCGCCTGCGCCCCGCCGCCCAGTAGGCGTCGCCCAGGTGCGAGTTGATCGTGGCGTCGTCCGGCGCCAGCTCGGTGGCGCGCTCCAGCCGGCGTACTGCGCCCGCCACGTCGCCCTGGCGCAGCATCACCCAGCCCAGGCTGTCCACCACCTCGCCGTCCTCCGGCTTGGCCGCCGCCGCGCGCTGGAGCAGCTCGCGCGCCCTGGGCAGGTTGCGGTTCTGGTCCGCCCAGGAATAGCCGAGGTAGTTCTCCACGATCGCCTGGTCCGGCGCCATCGCCAGCGCCCGCTGCAGGTCGTCCTCCGCGCGCGCCCACTGGTGCGCGCGGTCCAGCGCCACGCCGCGGTCGAAGAACAGCGCCCAGTTCGCGCCGCCGGGACTCGCGTTGCCAGAACTCGCGCCGCCAGGCTTCGC
>CAXSES010000392.1:0-1274 GCA_964236225.1 uncultured Acetobacteraceae bacterium | reverse complement strand
CGCCAGGCTTCGCGTCGCCAGGATGGGCGATCCGCGCCATCGCCGCGTCGTATGCCGCCACCGCGTCGGCGAACCGCTTCTGCCGCACGAGCTGGGCGCCGAGCTGCTCCAGCGGCTCCGGCCGGTCCGGGTACTGCGCCGCCAGCGCGCGCAAGGTGCGCTCGGCCGCCGCGTCCTCGCCCAGCGCGCCCTCGAACTGCGCGACCCGCAGCGCCACCACCGCGTGCAGCGGGTCGTCCTGCGCCACGCCGCGCAGCAGGGCCAGCCCCTCCTCCGCCCGGTGCGCCGCGAGCAGGATGTCGCTCATCAGCAGCTTCGCCGCGGTCAGGTCCGGCCGCAGCCCCAGCGCCAGGCGCAGCAGCACCTGCGCGAAGGCATCCGCGTTTTGCTGGCGCAGCGAGGCCGCCATCGCGAGGTAAGCCTCCGCGATGCCCTCGGCCGGCGTGGAGACCACCGGCCGGCCCACCGCGGCGAGCAGGCCCGGCCCGGACATCGCCAGGTCCGGGCCTTGCGACACCAGGGCGCTGATCGTCTCGCGCGCCGCCTGCACGTCGCCGTGCCGCGCCTCGAAGCTGGCCACGATCTGGCCCAGCCGCAGGTTGATGCCCGAGAAGCCGTTCTGCGCGTCCGCGAACAGCCGCGCCGCGTCCTGCGCGCGCCCCGCCTGGTCGGCGATCATCGCGGCGTGCAGCGCGTAGATGCCCTGCGCGTGCTTGTCGCGCATCAGCGGCGCCAGCGTGCCCAGCGCCGCGTCCGTGTCGCCCGCCCCCTGCTGCGCCCACGCCACCAGCAGCGGCCTGACGATGTCGGTGAGCGGCTGCGGCGCCAGGGCGCCGTAAAGCGCGGCCGCGTCCCGCCACTCCCCGTCCCGCGCCTTGGTGTCGCCCAGCAGAAGCAGCGCCGCCGAGGTGTCGTGGAGCTGCACCGCCAGCGGCACCGCCTCCTCGCGCCCGGCCAGCAGGCAGGCCAGGAACGTCTGCTGCTGCAGGGTGGCGTTGTCGGCGTCCGCGCGCAGCGCGCGCAGCAGCAGCTCCGCCGCGTCGGACGGATCATCCCTCGACAGGGCGAACTGCCCGCCCAGGAACGCCCCGAACGCCCCGGAGCCGGCGGGCTCGGCATCGTCGGCGTCGTCCGCCTGGTCGCCCGGTCCGGAGGACGCCCCAGGCCGCGTCCCGTCCGGCGTCCCGTCCGGCGCGAGCCCCGGCGGCGGGTTGACCGTAGGGGCCGGGCCGGGCGAGGGCGCCAGCGACGGCGCGTCGGGCTGATCGGGCGGC
>CAXSES010000391.1:0-3294 GCA_964236225.1 uncultured Acetobacteraceae bacterium | reverse complement strand
CTGGCCAAAGGTTCCGACGACCCGCTTGGGTCGTTGGAAAGGCCAGGCGAGGGGGCTCGCCCCTGGCGGGTCCGGGCAGAGCCCGGGCTTGCTTCCTTGCAGGCGAACGCCGGGTCGCGCCGCAGCCTACCTCGCGCCGTCATAGCCCGGCACCTCGTTCACGCTGACCACCCGCCACGCGCGAGGGTGCCGCTCCAGCACGCTCACCGACAGGTTCTGCACGGAAAGGTGCAGCGCCGCGTCGGCCGGAATGCCCATGGCGTGGGCGATGGCGGCGCGGATCACCCCGCCATGGCAGACCACCACCAGCTCCTCGCCCGGATGCGTCCCGGCCAGACGCTCCAGCACCGGGCCGACCCGCCCGATCACGTCGCGCATGCTCTCGCCGCCAGGCGGCCGCTCCTCGCCCGCCAGCGGCCAGAAGACGTGCGCCGGCCGCTTCAGCAACGGCGGCAGCTCGGCGTGGGCGAGCCCCTGCCACTCGCCGAGATCCTGCTCCACGAGATCGGGCTCCACCCCGGCGACCACGGCGGGATAGCCGGCCTGCTGGATCGCCTCCGCTGTGCTGCGGGTCCGCCGCAGCGGCGTGACATACCAGGCGGCGTCGCGGGGCAGGCGCCCGGCAAGCGCGCGATACTGGCCGGACTGGGCCGCCAGGGTCTCCGGGCACAGCGCGACATCCATCGTGCCGTACAGCACGAGGCGGGCGCTTTCCGCCACCAGGGCATGGCGGATGAGGTGAAAACGGGTCATCGGGCCTCCCTGCTGCGCACATCGCCAGGCGGGTCAGGTCTGGTCAGGTCTGCGCCCTCGCCCTGTCAATCCCGGCCCTGTCCATCCCGGCCCTCGGCACCGCCCTGGCCCCGTCCGTACGTCATGTCGGGGCAAGCGGCTACTCGCCGATGCTCAGCAGCGCGCCGCGCACCCGCGCCGAGTGGAACTGGCGCAGGAACAGCAGCACGGCGGCGGCCAGCCAGGCGCCGTCCAGCCCGAACGCCCAGCCGAGCTGGTCCCAGCGCACCACGCCCTGCGCCAGCACAGCGCGCAGCCCCTCGAACACGTGGCTCGACGGCAGCGCGAACGCCACCGGCCGCAGCGCCGCGGGCAGCGCCGAGACCGGGTAGAACACGCAGGAGAACGGCGCCAGCCCGAAGGTCACGGACCAGGCCAGCGCCTCCGCGCCCAGCCCGTGGCGCAGGATCAGCGACATCACCCCCAGGCCCACGCACCACCCCATCAGCATCAGCGCGGCGACGAACAGGACCAGCGGCGCGCCCACCGAGAACAGGTCGAAGCGGTAGATCGCCCAGGCCAGCAGCACCGCCGGCAGCACGCCCGCCAGCATCCTCAGCACCGACATCACGGTGAGCGCCGCCATCATCTCCCACGGCCGCAGGGGGCTGACGAACACGTGGCCGAGGTTGCGCGACCACAGCTCCTCCAGGAACGACGCCGACAGCCCCATCTGGGTGCGCAGCGTCACCTCCCAGAGCAGCACGCCGCCGAGCAGGGCCGAGACCGTCATCGCCGCAGCCGAGCCGGACATGCGCCCCGCGAAATACGACGAGGTGAAGCCCCAGATGCACATCTGCAGGATCGGCCAGTAGGACAGCTCCAGCAGGCGCGGCCACGACCCGCGATACAGCGCCAGGTGGCGGTAGACGAGGCCCCAGACGCGCCCGGCCGGCCCGCTCACGCGGCGACCCTCGTCCCGGCGGACCGGCCACCATCGAGCCCCCCGTCGCCCTGCGGGCCGCTTGCCTCCGCCCCGGCCGTGCGGTCGCGGGCGATGTCGAGGAACACCTCCTCCAGGTCGTCGCGGCCGTAGCGCTCCAGCAGCGACGCAGGCGTGCCGCGGTCCACGATGCGGCCCTGCTTCATCACCAGCACCTGGCCGCACAGCCGCTCCACCTCCGCCATGTTGTGCGAGGCCAGCAGGATCGTGCAGCCGGACTCCGCACGGTAGCGCTCCAGCCAGCCGCGGATCAGGTCGCCGGTGTCGGGGTCCAGGCTCGCGGTCGGCTCGTCCAGCAGAAGCACGTCGGGCCGGTTGATCAGCGATTTTGCGAGTGCCACCCGCGTCTTCTGCCCCGCCGAGAGCTGCCCGGCGGGGCGGGCCAGCAGGTCTGCGAGGTCGAGCTGGGCCGCCAGCTCCTCGATCCTCCGCCCGATCCGCCTCACGCCGTACAGGTGCCCGTACACCCGCAGGTTCTCGGCCACGGTGAGCCGGCTCGGCAGGGCGACGTAGGGCGAGGAGAAGTTCATCCGCGCCAGCGCCGAGAACCGGTCGCGCGCCATGTCGTGGCCCAGGATGCGGATGCTGCCCGCCGTCGGCACCAGCAGCCCGAGCAGCATGGCGATGGTGGTGGTCTTGCCCGCGCCGTTGCCGCCGAGCAGCCCCACCGTCTCGCCGGCCCGCACCACGCCGTCGATGCCGGCCACCGCGAGCGTGGCGCCGAACCGCTTCGACAGCCCGGCCACCTCGATCACCGGACGCGCCGGCCCCGTGGCATTCCCTCGCGAGGCGTTCGATTCGTCCATGCGCAACACTGTCCGGCGGGAGGGGGCTTCGCCCTGCCGGCAGGGCGGCCGGGCGACGAGGCAGGGCTGCGACTCGCGAGGCGCCACTGCTTCCGCCATATGGGATGGCATGAGCCTTTGTCCTCCCGGCCATCTGTCCCCCGGACGCCGCATCTACGCCGTCGGCGACGTGCATGGCTGCGCCGACCGCCTGCGCGCGCTGCACGCTCTGATCGCCGCCGACCTGCGGTCCAGCCCCGCGCCGGACACGACTCTGGTGCACCTGGGCGACACTATCGACCGTGGCCCCGACAGCGCCGGCGTGCTGCGCCTCGCCGAGCACCCCGCAGTGTCGGTGGACCGGGTGGTGAACCTCGCCGGCAACCACGAGGCGATGCTGCTCGACGCGCTGGCCGGCCACCCGGACGCCGCGAGCCTGTGGGTCGAGAATGGCGGCGACGCCACGCTGGAAAGCTGGGGCATCCCGCCTGCCGCCGCGCGCGACACCTGGCGGCGGCGCATCCCGGAGCGCGACCTCGCCTTCCTGCACGGCCTGGCGATACGTCACGCGCGGGACGGCTACCTCTTCGTCCACGCGGGGGTGCGGCCCGGCGTCCCGCTCGACCGGCAATCGGACTTCGACCTGCAGTGGATGCGCGAGCCGTTCCTGTCCTGGCCGGACCCGTTCGGGGTGGTGGTGGTGCACGGCCATACCATGGTGGAGAAGCCCGCAATCCGCGCCAACCGGATCGGCATCGACACCGGGGCGGTCAG
>CAXSES010000390.1:0-3308 GCA_964236225.1 uncultured Acetobacteraceae bacterium | reverse complement strand
GCCCAGCCTTGCTTGCCTCAAGGCCAGCGTCCTGGCCGCCGGAGCGTTTTGCCTAGGAGGCGGCCTGCTTGCTCAGGTAGGCGTGCGCGAAGGCCGGGATGTGAGAGCCGAGCCAGTCGCCCATCTCCTGCTCCTCCTTCATCGACTGCTCGAGCACTGCGACGTCGCCCGCGGCGCCGGCCGCTTCGGCCAGGGTCGCCAGCAGCTTGTAGGAGCCGATCTCGTATGCCTTGAAGCCGACGGCGGCGAGCACGTCCTTCAGCACCTCGTCCGACGACAGGGCGTGGGCGAACCCTGCCACGGTCGCGACTGTGCCGGTGACCGCCTCCTTCGCCATCGAGGCGCGGGTGCCGTGCTTCTCCAGCAGCAAGTCCAGCCGCGCCGCCTGCTGCGTCGAGCGCGCCTGATCCGCCTCCATCCTGGCATGCAGGTCGGGGTAGGCCTCCATCCGGCCAAGCTGGTTCTTGATCGTCCCGATCGCCTGCGTCTCGACCGCGTGCTGGTTGCGCAGGCCGGTCAGATAGATGGACATCGCCGTGTTCGAATCGCTCATGTCGCACTCCCTTTTCTGCCAGCACAACGCGGCCTGAGCATCGCGGATGCAGGCGGCCCCGGTCAGAATAGAGTGCACTTGCCAACCGGCGAACCGGTCATACGTCAGCTTGTCGTGCAGCGGCGCGCTCCGAAGCGGTCACCGGGTGCCTGAACACGAGATGGAAGTCGCCGAGGCCGGAAAAGTACTAGGCTGAGTACGGGCGCGCATGCGAGGCACGTGGCGTGTCCGCCTGGTCTGCACGGCGTGTTCTTTCGAGCCTGCACCCGTCCTGTATCCTATGTTAATCGCGGCATTTCCATTGCTGGTTTATGCCTCGCTCCTGCCAAAGCCCTGAATGAAGCGCCCTGGTTCTTTGTTCCGGTGCGCGTTCATGTCCGTCCGGCACCCATGCCCGGTCCTGAAGTTGTCGGGACAACCTGATGAGGAAACCGATGCGTCACGCTGTCGCGGCCTTTGCGGTGCTCATGCCCGCGAGCCTGTTTGCCACCTCGGGCGTTCGCGGCGCGGAGCTGCAGCAGCCGGTCCCGCTTGACACGCCCGGGTTGTCCGTCGGCGTCTCGCCCGGCGCCGCGAACCCGCCCGGCTCGGTCGCGACCTGCCCTGCGCTGCCGCAGCCGTTCGGGTCGATCCGTCCTGGACAGGTCGTCGTGCGCGACGCGGACCGCCCCGACGTCGGCCCCTACACCGTCAGGCTCCCCGGCTACAGCCTCGGCACCAGCCCGGGCGACCCGCAATTCTACCGCCCGTTCCTGATCACGGCCTCGCCGGGCGACTCGTTCCGCTTCGACATGGTCAACCAGCTCAACGCGGGGGCGCCGAGCACCGGCGAGCCCACCAGCTACATCAGCCTGCACACGCACGGACTCGTCGTGAGCCCGCGCCCCTGCACCCCGCTCGGCGACTACATCTTCGTCGAGGACCAGCCTGGAACCACGACGTCCTACCGCATCGACATCCCGCCGACCCTTCCCGGCAACATGTTCTCGAACCTGCCGGCGCCGCGCACCTACCCGTCGGGCCTGTCCTGGTTCCACTCGCACCTGCACGGGCAGGTCCAGGATGACCTTATGGCCGGGCAGTCCGGGATACTCTACGTCGGCGATCTGCGCGCGGACCTGCTCGCCGCGCCGAATCCCGATCCGGCGACCCAGGACATGCTGAACAACACGGATACTCTCTATCTCGGGCTGCGCGACATCCAGCTTGCCGTGCCGGCCGGGGCCAATCCCGATGCGGCGGCGCCGGGGCAGAGGGCGACCTGGCTGCACGGCGGCGACTACAACACAAGCGCCTGCCTGGCATACGCCAACCCGCCCATCCCGGTGCCCGGTCAGTTCGCGGGAGAAGGCTACTGCGGCCACCACGGCGCCAGCCAAGGCGGCAAGGCCAGCGCGCAGCAGGACACGGTGTGGATGTTCACCGTCAACGGGCAGCGGAACCCGACCATCACGATGCAGCCCGGGCGTAGCCAGATCTGGCGCATCGTCAACACGAGCCCAGACGTGACCTACGTGCTGCAACTGACCGACGACGCGACGGGCCAGCCGCAGACGCTGACGTCGCTCGCCTTCGACGGGGTCACCGCCGGCAGCAACGCCACGGGCAGCAACGACCTCCAGGTGGGCCTGCCGCAGCAGAGCCTCCTGTTGACGCCTGCCAACCGGGTCGAGCTGCTGGTGGCCAACCAGGGCGGCGCCGCCGGCCGCACCCTGACGCTGCGCACCATCGGCCTCACCACGGGCTCGGGCGGCGATTCCTGGCCGCGCATCGACCTGGCCCACGTCGTCATGCCGCCCGGCGCCGCCACGGCTGCCCCGTTCAACGTGGTCCTGCCCGGGCTGGCCCCGTCGCCGGCGGCCCCCACGACTGCCTCGGCCAGCGCGGCCGTGCCGGTCAACTGCACCACCCTGCCGCCAGGGCGCAAGGCGCATCGGCGCATCACGTTCACCAACGCTCCGGACGGCAGCGCATTCTACCTGCAGAGCGAGGTCGTGGACGCCTACGGCAGGGTGGTCGACCCCAAGCTGACCATCCCGGCGCAGGAATTCCCGATGCAGGCGATGATCTCGCCCGACTCCGTTCCCCATATCTGCCCCCGCCTCGGCGAACAGGAGGTATGGGAGGTCCTCAACGCCTCCGGGGTCCTGCACAACTTCCACATCCACCAGAACAAGTTCCGCCTGACGCGGCCGGGCGACAGCGGCGCGCCGTTCTATCTCACGGGCTTCCAGGACCCGACCAACATGGTCGCGCCCTACATTCCGGAGGTGCAGGACGCAAAGGCCGGCGCCACCGTGGACGTCTGGCGCGACGTGATCGGCCTGCCACCCTACGGGGGGCGGATCTTCGTCACCATCCCGTTCTACGCGCCCTCGCAGGTCGGCAACTTCGTCTATCACTGCCATATCCTGCGCCACGAGGACCTGGGCATGATGGCGGTGGTGCAGATCTTCAACCCGCAGCAGGTCGCCTCCAACGACGACCCCGACCAGTTCGCGAGCGTGCTGAAGCAGTCCATCTGCGGCGCGCCCCCGGCCTCCCCGCAAGGACCTGCCACGCTCGCGAGCTGGATACAGGACGCGACACGCTCTTCGTTCCGCTCCGCGTTGCGTTCCCTCCGATGACCCGGGCTCCTGCCTGGCTCCCGGGATGAGGAGGGTGGAGCACCTGCCGAATGGCGTGGTCCGGCGACCTCGCGCCTGATGCGGATGGTTGGATGGGCGATGGCTAGCTTAGCAGAAAGGCCAGGGGC
>CAXSES010000389.1:0-3322 GCA_964236225.1 uncultured Acetobacteraceae bacterium | reverse complement strand
TGGTATAAGGCACGAATCTGCCTTCGCGGCCCAGGACCGAAGCGCGGCGCAACAGGCAAACGCCCCATCCTGGCAGGGGCCTCACCCGGACACGCGCCTTGCCGTCCTATTCCCAGATGGGTATGGAAAGCGGATGGCAGACACGCCATCCTTGAAGCCGCTGATGTGGGTGGCGGGCAGCAAGCGGGACCTGCTGTCGATGCCGGACGAGGTGCAGGACGTGTTCGGCTACGCCCTGCACCTTGCGCAGGCTGGTTTCAGGCACGACCAGGCCAAGCCGCTGCGCGGGCAGGGGTCGGCCGCGGTGCTGGAGGTGGTTGAGGATTGGCGTGGCGACACGTACCGGGCCGTGTACACGGTCAGGTTCAGCGCGGCGGTCTACGTACTGCATTGCTTCCAGAAGAAGGCCACCAGGGGCATCGCCACGCCGAAGCCGGACCTCGACCTGATCGCGGCCCGGCTCAAGGCGGCAGAGGCCCACGCGAAAGGACGAGCGCCATGAGTGCGTATGCGGTGACGGGGGATGGCGTGACCGGGATCGAGGAGGGCAGCACCAACGTGTATGCCGATCTCGGACGGCAGGATGCCGACGAGATGCTGGTCAAGGCGCAGCTTGCCAGCCGCATCGCCGACATCGTCAAGCGGCGCCGGCTGACGCAATCGGCGGCAGCCGCGCTGACCGGCCTGCCGCAGCCCAAGCTGTCGGGCCTGCTGCGAGGCCAGTTCCGCGGCGTGAGCGAAGCCAAGATGCTGGCCTGCCTGACGCGGCTGGGCCGGGACGTGCGGATCGTGGTCGGCCCGGCGCGGCGACGGACGGGGGTGGGCCGTATCGAGGTGCTCTCCGGCTGACAAGCCGAGCCGGTGCGGTCCGGCTGCCTTGCCGGACAGCCTCGCATCGCGCAGCACGCTTGCACTTCTTGATCGTGACCGCTCATACCAACGGCCAGATGCGCTGACCGGTTTAGCAAAAAAGCCAGGGGCTCTGCCCCCCTCCTTGAAGGCGGAGACCTCGCCAAAGGCTCGCCTTTGGGGTCCAATGCTTAAGAAAATCCGGTCCAGCCCCCCTGGCGGGGTCCCCGCTTTCAGGCATGGGGGGCAGCGCCTCTGGCGTTGCCTTGCTTCCCGCGCCTCCTCAGTTCGTGGCCCCCAGATCCGGCCGCCACCCCGGCACCCCCGCGCGCCAGAACACGAAGCTGTACATGTCCGCCGCCAGCGAGTCATTCTGGCTGCGCGTCGAGCCGATGCCGTGCCCGCCCTCGCGGTCGATGCGCAGCAGCACCGGGTTCGCGCTGCCCGACGCCTCCAGCGCCGCCGCCAGCTTCGCCGGCTCCCAGGGCGAGACGCGCGGGTCGTTCAGCCCGGTGGTGATCATCACCGCCGGGTACTGAGTGCCCGCGACGATGTGCTGGATCGTGTCCATCTCGAACAGGTTGGAAAAACCCTGCTCCGTGGTGACGCTGCCGAACTCGGGGATGTTGGACGGGCCGTTGGGCGAGAACTCGGAGCGCAGCGGGTTGGCCACCGGCACCGCGTCGATCACGCCGGCGAACAGGTCGGGCCGCTCGGTGAGCGCGCGCCCCATGGTGATGCCGCCCGCCGAGCCGCCGAAGATGAACAGCTTGTCCTTCGTGGTGACGCCGCGCGCCACCAGGTCCTCGCCGCAGGCGACCAGGTCGCGCCAGGTGTTGGGCTTGTTCGCATCCTTGCCCGCGAGCCGCCAGGAATCGCCCAGCTCGCCGCCGCCGCGCACGTGGCACGAGGCGTAGCTGCCGCCCTCGCGCAGGAAGCCGACGCTGCGCAGGCTGAAATCGGCGAGCTGCGAGATGCCGTACGACCCGTACGCCTGCACCAGGACGACCTGCGGCCCCTGCGCCCCCTTCGGCTGCACCAGCGACAGCGGCACCATCGCCCCGTCCGCCGCGCGCGCGTCGAGGTCCTGCACCACGTAGTCCGCGGGATCGAGCGCCGGCTTCGGGGTCAGCGCGAGGTCGTGGAACGCGCGCGCCTGCGGATCGTAGGCGAACTCGGTGGGCGGCACGACCCAGCTGTCCAGCGCCACCGCGATGCCGGGCGCGCGCGGGTCGGTGAACGCCGCCTCGACGTGGCCGCGCAGCGGCAGCGCCACCGCCTCGGCCGCCGTCGAGCCGGCGGGGATGCGCAGCAGCTCCGAATACGCCCCGCGTCGGACCAGCACGTAGAGCGCGTCCGAGGCGGCGTGGATCGAGTCCACGACCCGGTCGGGCTGCGCCGGCAGCAGCACGCTGGCCGAGGACACAGGCTGGCCCGCCCTGAGCGCGAGCACCTGGAAGGTGGGCGCGTCCTTGTGCGAGAGCAGGAAGATGTCCTCGCCCCGCATCTCGATGTCGTTGACCGCGTCGGCGCGCGACAGGAACGGCGTCCAGGCCACGGCCGGGTCGTCGATCTGGCCGACCGGCGCCAGCCACGCCGCCAGCTCGTTCTGCACGCCGTTGATGTTGATCGCCGCCGCCAGCGGGGCGCCCGGCACGATCTCCAGGTTCGGCTGCTCCACCGGGGAGAAGGCCGGCCCGTGCCCGACCGTGGAGCCCAGCACGGGAACCAGCGCGCCGCGCAGATCCCAGCGCTGCACCGTGGCGTCCTTGTACTTCTCGATGTCGGACTGGCCGGGAGCGAGCTGCTTGAGCCGCACGAAATACAGCGCGGCGCTGTCCTCGCTCCAAGAGCTGGGCCCGTACTCCGCGCGGTCCAGAGGGCCCGCGATCCGCGCGCCGCTGGCCGCGTCGTAGACGGAGATCGCCGCGTCCTCGGAGCCGCCGGAGGAGATGCCGACCGCGACCTTCGAGCCGTCCGGGGCGGCCAGGATGTAGTTGATCGCCATCGGCGTGCCGCCCTGCGCCGCCCGCAGCGCCGCCATGTCGACGAGCGTGCGGCGGCCCGCGCTGTCTGCGACCACCAGGTCGAAATTGTCCGAGCCGGGCGCGCGCTCCTCGTAGAACGCGCGGCCGCCGTGGCGCGCGTAGTCCTGCACGAAGCCGAAGCTCGCGGTGAACGCTGCGACGCGGCGCTCCAGCGCGGCGCGCGGCCCGATCGCGTCCAGGACCGTGCGGGTGCGCTCGCCCTGCGCCGACATCCACGCCAGGGTCGCGGGGTCGAGCGCCTCCATGCCGCGGTAAGGGTCAGTGACCCTGCGGCCCCACAGCGTCTCCGTGACCGGCGAGGGCGCCGCCGCCTGGGGCGGCGCCAGCGTGCCGAGCGGCGCCAGCCGGTCGGCAGGCGCCGCGAGGGCCGGGCCAAAGGCGAGACACCCGAGCAGGAGGCCCTGGATCGCTGAGCGCATCGCCGT
>CAXSES010000388.1:0-3322 GCA_964236225.1 uncultured Acetobacteraceae bacterium | reverse complement strand
CTCACTGCGCGAGGTCGTTCAGGCTCAGCATCGCCAGCAGCAGCGACGCCACGATCCCAGCGATCGCCGCCCCCATCACCACGGTGATCGCCGGCACCAGCAGCGCCACCAGCCGCTGCACCCCCACGCGCGTCTTCTCCTCGTGGATCTCCGCCGCCCTGAGCGCCATCGCGCCGAGCTGCGCCGTCTCCTCGCCGAGCCCCAGCAGGTAGATCGTGCGCACCGGGAACAGCCCGCTCTGCGCCAGCGGCCTGGCCAGGCCGGCGCCGCCCTTGGCGCTGACCGCCGCCGCGTCCACCGCGCCGACGCCCGCGAGGTTGCCGATCGTGTCGCGCACGATGCCCAGCGCCGCGATCAGCGGCACCCCGTTCAGCACCAGCGTGCCGAGCGTGCGGGTGAACCGCGCCGCCATCACCTCGCGCGCCAGCGTGCCCACCACGGGCAGGCGCAGCAGCAGCCGGTCCGCCACCAGCCGCGCCGCCGGCCGCAGCAGGGCCTGCCGCGCCGCCAGCCCCGCCAGCCCGAGCGCCACCAGCGCGTACAGCCCGTACGCCTGCGCGAAATCCCCGGTGGCGATCAGGACCTGGGTGGGCCTCGGCAGCGCCACCCCGTTCTGCTCGAACAGCGGCACGAACTGCGGCAGCACCTCGACCAGAAGCAGCCCGATCGAGCCCACCGCCGCGACCAGCAGCAGCGCAGGGTAGATCAGCGCCGAGGTGATCGTGGATGCCAGGCTCCGCTCGCGCTCCAGCAGCGTCGCCAGCCGGTCCAGCGTCGGCGCCAGCGTGCTCCCCGCCTCCGCCGCCCGCACCAGCCCGACATACAGCTTGGGAAAGCTCGCCGGGTGCTCGCCCAGCGCCGCCGCCAGGGAGGCGCCGTCGCGCACCGACTGCCGCAGCCGCTCGGCCACGCCCCTCACCCGCGCGTTCGGCGCGGTGTCGCCCAGGAAGCGCAGCGCCCGGTCCAGGTCCTGCCCCGCCGCCAGCATGATCGACAGCTCGCGCGTCAGGTCGGAGACCTCCTGCTTGCGCAGCGACCGCCGCTGCCCGAACTCCATCGCCATCAGCTCGGCCAGGAACCCGCCCGCGGCCGGGTCGGTCCGCACCGGAAGGCTGCCGGCCTTCTGCAGCGAGCGCACCACGGCGGCCTCGTCGGCGGCCTCCATCACGCCGCGCGACAGCTCGCCCGAGGGCAGGATCGCGGTGTAGCGGAACGAGGGCATCAGGACAGCAAGGCTGGGCTCTGCCCAGTGCCTGGAAGCGGGGACCCGCCAGGGGCGAGCCGCCCCTGGACCGGCGCAAATGAAGGCAGGCCTTGTCTCATGTGTGCGGGTCTGGGGGCGCTGCCCCCAGCGGGTCCCCGCTTCCAGGACATGGGGCAGAGCCCTGGCCTTGCTTTCCTGCCGCTCACCCGTCCGCCCGGATGCTGCGCACCACGTCCTCCACCGTCGTCGTCCCGTCCAGCGCCGCGTCCATCCCCGCCTGGAACATCGTCACCATCCCCGCCGCCACCGCGGCGCGCTCGATCTCCGCGTGGTCCACCCGCGCGAAGATCAGCCGCTCCACCTGCTCGTCCGGCTCCAGGAACTCCGCGATCGCCAGACGCCCGCGATACCCGGTGTTGCGGCAGGCGGGGCACCCCACCGGATGCCACAGCGCGATCCGCGCCGGCGCCGGCTCGCCCAGAGCCTCGGCCCGCTCCGCTGCGCGCCGCTCCAGCCCGAACCGCGCCACCAGCTCAGGCGGCGCCTCCGCGGCCCGCCGGCACGCCATGCACAGCCTGCGCACCAGACGCTGCGCCAGGATGCCGCGCAGCACCGCGGCCATCAGGTAGTCCTCCAGCCCCATGTCGCGCAGCCGGGTGATCGTCGACGCCGCAGAGTTGGTGTGCACGGTCGACAGAACGAGGTGGCCGGTGAGCGCCGCCTGCACCGCGATCTGCGCCGTCTCCACGTCGCGTATCTCGCCCACCATGATGACGTCGGGGTCCTGGCGCAGGATCGAGCGCAGCAGGGTGGCGAAGTTCAGCCCGATCGCCGGCTTGACCTGGATCTGGTTGATGCCCGCGAGCTGGAACTCGATCGGGTCCTCCACAGTGACCACCTTGCGGCTCACCGAGTTCAGCGACAGCAGCCCTGTGTAGAGCGTCGTCGTCTTGCCAGACCCGGTCGGCCCGGTGACGAGCACGATGCCGTTCGGCAGCTCCAGAGACTTGCCCAGCCGCGCGATCACCGGCGCCGGCAGCCCGAGCTTGGCGTAGTCGAACGCCACGGCGGAGCGGTCGAGCACGCGCAGCACCACCGTCTCGCCGTGCAGCGACGGGATCGTGGACACCCGGAAGTCGATCTCCTGGCCGCGCACCGCGAGCTTGATGCGCCCGTCCTGCGGCAGCCGGCGCTCGGCGATGTCGAGGCGCGCCATGATCTTGATGCGCGAGGTGATCGCCGCCACCAGCCGCGCCGGCGGGCTGTCCGCCTCGTGCAGCGTGCCGTCGTAGCGGTAGCGCACCCGCAGGCGGTCCTCGAACGGCTCGATGTGGATGTCGCTGGCCTGCGTCTCCACGGCGCGCGAGATGATCTGGTTCACGAGGCGGATCACCGGCGCCTCGCTGGCGAGGTCGCGCAGCCGCTCCGCGTCCTCCTCCAGCGGCGCGCCGTCCGCGTCGTGGCCCGACTCCGCGCCCGCCTCGTCCGACGGGTAGAGCCGCTCGAACGCCGCCTCCATCTCGATCGGCACGCCGACCATCAGCGACACGCGCCGCCCCGTCGCCGCGGCGATCGCCGAGGGCGCGAACGGGTCGAGCGGGTCGGCGGCTGCCACCACCAGCACGCCGTCCGCCTCGCTCACCGGCAGCGCCCGCGCCGCGCGCAGGAAGCGCGGCTGCAGCCGCTCCGGGTGCAGCGGCACAGTGTCCGCGTAGTCCGCGGCGCTCGCCAGCGGCAGCGCGAGCAGCGCCGCGTACGCCTCCGCCATGCCCCGCTCGTTGACCAGCCCGAGCTGGAGCAGCACCTGGTCGAGCCGCCCGTCGCTCTCCGCCGCCACGCGCCGCCCGCGCTCGACGGTGCGCGCGTCGCACTGCCCCATCTCCACCAGCAGCGCCGCCAGCCGCTCCACGCCGTCCGCGCCGCCCGCCCTGTCGCCGGCGAGCCTGCCCGGCACTCCGCCCGACGCGACCTGTCCTCCGTCCGCCATGCCCCGACCCTTCCAGACGCCCCGCGCGCGGGCCCTGTCCGCGCGCGGCACAGCATTGCGTCCCCCACCACGGCCGAGGCAAGGGGAACCGTGCCGCCGCACGCCCGCCCTGCGCCGCCGGCACGACGCCC
>CAXSES010000387.1:0-3326 GCA_964236225.1 uncultured Acetobacteraceae bacterium | reverse complement strand
CTGACCCGCCCCGCACCTGGACAGCGCACCGCCTCGCGCGCCACCCTGCGCCCGCGCCCGCCTGGCGGAACGGTAGACGCAGCGGACTTAAAATCCGCAGTCCGGATGGGCATGCCGGTTCGAGTCCGGCGGCGGGCATCCCCCCTCACACCACCGACGGGCTCACCTGCACCGCCACGTAAGGCACCGCCCCCGCCGTCACGTACCCCGCCGCCGGGAACGCCGCCGGCAGCGCCCCCGCCGCGACCGGCGCCGTCGCCAGCACACCCAGCGTCGCCGAGCGTCCCATCACCGCCCCGGGCGACGCCCCCCCGAGCTGCGCCTGCGCCAGCGCCCCCGTGCCCCCGGCCACGCAGGACAGCGTCGGCGCCGCCGTCCCCGCCGACTGGAGCTGCGCCGCCAGCCAGTAGGTGCCCCGCGACAGCGACACCCCCGCCGCCACCGCCGCCACCCCCTCGCCCGCCGCGTCCGTCGCCACCACGCCCGCGTCGGCCAGCAGCGCCCCCGGCTGCCCCGCCGCGTCGGCGTACACGCCGAGGCGCAGCGACGACCCCCCCGCGCCCGCGCCCGACACCACCACCCCCAGCGCCGTGACCTGCACCAGGCTGGCGCTCACCCCGAACGGCACCGCGCTCAGCGCCCCCGCCGCCGGCACCGCGGGCGCCACCGCGCAGGCCGGCCCGTACCAGCGCCCCGCCTGCGCCTGCGGCTGGGGATGCGCGGCGCCGTAGGCGAAGTCGCGCCACACCAGGCTTGTGGTGCCGCCCGCGGTGTTGGCCACCACCGCCGGCCGGTCCGAATTCATGCACGCCACCGTCCCGGACAGGTTCAGCACCAGCGGGCCCGCGAACGCGTTGCGGAACAGCGCGGCCGGCGCGCCGTGCGTGACGTCGAAGAACACCCGGTAGCCGCTGATCTGCGCCTCCACCGGCGCCCCGTTGAACCTCACGCCGGACGACAGCGCCGGGTTGTCGCGGTAGTACGCGAGGAAGTCGATGATCTCCACCCGCCCGCCGCCGGCGAACTGGATCGGATACGCATTGAACCGCTCCGCCGTGCAGCGGCTGATCCGCACGTAGTTCGAGTTGGCAAAGTTGAACCCGCTCTGCAGGTACGGCGCGTTCGGCCCCCGCCCGTCGCCGCGCGTGTGGCACCCCTCGTACTCCAGCCGGTTGTTGCCCGTCACCGACGCGACGGAGCCCAGGAACCCGTTCTGCTGGTAGTCGATCGCGTGGCAGTCCACGTAGCGCACAGTGTGCACGAACCCCGCAGCGAGGTTGGTCGAGCCGTCGACGAAGGCGTCCACGGCGTCGATCACCTGGCAGTCCGAGTAGCGCGTCCCGAAGCCGCGGTTCTGGAACCCGATCGAGGCCGAAACGTTGCGGTTGAGGTGGCTCGGCCCGTGCACCACGCAGTTCTCGAACGCCATGAAGTAGCAGCCCCAGTGCGTGTCGAACCCCGCGTTGAAGCAGTCGCGCACCGCGCTGTCGTGCACCAGGCAGTGCTTCGGGTTGCCCCGGCTCCACAGCCCCATGTAGGCGAACCCGCCCCAGAACACGTTGGTCGTCACCGCATGCCGGCAGTTCCCGCCCCGCACTTTTACCCGCGTGCCGTCGGTCGACCCCGCAAGCTCCACGCCATATCCATAGGCGCCCTCGCCGAGATTGGCGTCGTTGGGCAGGTGCTCGATGAACGCCTCGACCTCGCCCTGCCAGCAAGACAGGAGCTGCACGCAGCGCGTCCAGGCGTCGCGGATGCGCAGGCCCCGGATCGTCGGCTGGTACACCCCCTGCAGCAGCAGCGCCGGCTGGCGCGCCGCACTGCCCACCACCGCCGCCGTGTCGCCGCTCGCGTCGATCGCCAGCCCGTCGATCTCGCACCGCGCCTGCGCCATGAGCTGCATCTGCACGCCCGCGACGTAGCTGTCGTAGATACGGTCCGCGGAGATCGCGAACGCGCTCCCCGCCACTTGCCCCAGCGCGCGGCCCGCCACCAGCAGCGTCTCGCCCGCCACGAACGCCCCGCTGACCCTGTCGAACACCAGAGTGCCCGCCGCCCCATCCGACAGCGACTTCAGCAGCCCGCTCGCCCCCGACGTGCCGCCGCTCACCATTTGCCCCTCGGCGAACTGCCCAGCGACGCCGCCGGAGAAACCCAGCCCGATCCCCTGGATGCGCAGCATCTGCGTCTGCCACACCTGCCCCGACGACAGCCCGGTGTTGGCGTTGCCCGACGCCATCGGCGACCACGGGTAGGCGTCCTGCGACGACAGCACCCAGACCTGGCCCTGCGCCACCCCCGCGACCGAGGCCACGCTGAGCCGCGTCACGCTGCTCGCCTGGTCGACGAACGAGTTGCCGCTGACGCCGCCCAGCACCATCGTGCCGATGGCGCCCACCGCCAGCGGCGGTCCCGGCGTGCGGCTGACCGCGAGCACGTTGCGCGACAGCCCGTGCACCAGCGTGCCCTCGCCGCGCAGCCACACGTCGAGGTCGGTCACGAAGAGCGACACGGCGAACCGCCCCGCCGGCACCACCACCGGCACGCCCAGCCCCGCGGCCACGAACATCGCCGCCTGGAACGAGGCGCTGTCGTCGGCGACCCCGTCGCCCACCGCGCCGAACCAGCGCACGTTCAGCCCCGAGGACGGCCCCCGCACCGCCAGCCAGCGCCCCGCTCCCGTAACCCCCGCCGGCATCACCGCGGTGGCGCCGTCATCGACCGCCACGCTGTCCGCCACCCACGACATCCACCGCTCGCCGCCATCGGCTGCGGCGGCATGCCCCTGCACCAGCACCGCGCTCGCCGCCGTGGGCGCCGCCAGCGCCCGCAGCGCCGCGATCGACGCCACGGCCACCGCCGACGACGTCGCGGGCGGCGGCGGCGTGCCCGGCCCCGAACCGCCGGTCCCGGCCCCCCCCGAACCGCCGGAGCCCGTGCCGCCAGAGCCCGTGCCGCCGGAGCCCGTGCCGCCCTCGCCACCCCCGGCCAGCCCCGCCGCCGCGATCCGCACCACCTGGTCGGAATGGCTCGCCAGCACGCTCGCCACCTCCGCGGGATCGGTGATCAGCGTCCCCACGGTGTAGCCGGAGAACGGCTGCAGGACGATCAGGTCGTAGGTCATGGCGGCTCCTCGCAAGAGGCACGGGCTCGCAGGAGCCCCGCCTGTAAGTCAGATATACTAACAATCTTGGCGGGGCGACGAAGTCGCGCGCCTCCGTCTGGCGCTGCCATCCGCACGGCCCGCCTCCGGCACCGCCCGCAAGGCACGCGACACGGCCTGCCCGGCATCGCCGTGCAGGCCGTGCTCGCCCCGCGCACGGCGG
>CAXSES010000386.1:0-3330 GCA_964236225.1 uncultured Acetobacteraceae bacterium | reverse complement strand
GACGCCCCAGCCCAGGACACGCCATGCCCCTCGACGACGCCACGCCTCCCGGGCCGCCGGCCGCCTCGCCCTCGCTCGCGGTGTCGGGGCTGGCGGCGCTGAACGCGGGCGCGGTGGTGGTCGCGGCGCTCTATCTCGGGCGCGACCTGCTCGTGCCGCTGGTGCTGGCGGTGCTGCTGGCGTTCGTGCTGGCGCCGGCGGTGAGCCTGCTGCAGCGCGCCCGGCTCGGGCAGGTGCTCTCCGTGGTGCTCGCTGTGCTGCTGGCGTTCGCGGTGATCGGCGGCGTGGGTCTGGTGGTGGGGCGGCAGATGACGCAGCTCGCGCGCAGCCTGCCGGGCTACCAGGCGACGATCCAGGACAAGATGCGCTCGCTGCGGGTGGGCGGCGAGGTGATCGAGCGGCTCAGCGGCGGGGTGCAGCGGCTGGTGGGCAGCGCCGCGCAGGAAGGGCCGGCGGCGCTCGCGCCGGGCCTGGGCGCGTCCGGCGCGCGCCTGGCGGTGGTGCCGCTCGCTGGCGTCGCGGGCGCCGCGCAGGGCACGCAGGGCGCGGCCAGGCCAGGAGCGCCCGCGCAGGGAGCCGCCGCGCCAGGGCCCGCGCAAGGGGCCGCCGCGCAGGGGGCTGCGCCCGCAGCGGGCGGCAATGCGCTGGGCGGGCTGGCGGGCGGCGGGCTGGACGGAGGGAGCGCGCTGGTGGTGGTGCGCAGCGTGCTGGCGCCGCTGCTCTCGCCGCTGGCGACGGCGGGCATCGTGGTGGTGTTCGTGATCTTCGTGCTGCTGTACCGCGGCGACCTGCGCGACCGGCTGATCCGCCTGGTGGGGCGCGCGGACCTGCACCGCACCATCCTGGCGATGAACGACGCCGCCGCCCGGCTGTCGCGCTTCTTCCTGACGCAGGTGGCGATCAACGCGGCGTTCGGCTGCTTCATCGGGCTCGGGCTGTGGGCGTTCGGGCTGCCCAACCCGGTGCTGTGGGGCATCCTCGCCGCTCTGATGCGCTTCGTGCCGTTCATCGGCAGCTTCGTGGCCGTGGTGCCGCCGCTGCTGCTGGCGCTGGCCGTGGTGCCGGGCTGGTCGATGGCGGCGTGGGTGCTGCTTCTGTTCGTGCTCGGCGAGATGGTGATGGGCCAGGTGGTCGAGCCGCTGCTCTACGGGCACAGCACCGGGCTGTCGCCGGTCGCGGTCATCGTCGCCGCCGCGTTCTGGACGTTCCTATGGGGGCCGATCGGGCTGCTGCTGGCCACCCCGCTCACCGTGTGCCTGGTGGTGCTGGGGCGCCACGTCGAGGCGCTGGCGTTCCTCGACGTGATGCTCGGCGACCGTGCGCCGCTCGACCCGCCGGAGACGTTCTACCAGCGCGCGCTGGAGGGGAACCGGCGCGTGCTGGCGGCGGACGCGCTGGGGCGGCTGCGCGGGCACTCGCTCGCGGAGTACTACGACCTGGTGGCGCTGCCGGGCCTGGCGCTGGCGCAGGCCGACCTGTCGCTCGACAAGCTGGAGTTCGAGCGCCTCGACGCCATCCACCAGCAGATCGAGGGGCTGCTCGGCCAGCTCGCCGCGCGGGCGGGCTCCGGCCAGGCGCCCGCGCGCGCGCGCGCGGGCGGGCTTGGCCGCCTCGCACGCCTCAGGCGCCCTGGGCGCAGTGGGGCGGGTAGGCGGGCGTCGCGGGCGGGCGTCGGGGTGGCGGGGGCTGGGATGGCGGCGGGCAGGGTGATGCTGGGCGGGATGGCCGAGGGCGGGGTGGCGGAGGGCGCATCGACCTCCGCCAGCCCGGCGGCGAACGGGCCGGCGCAGGGCGGGTCTGCGGCGCGGGGCGCCGGGCCGGCGCAGCCCGCGCCGCACGCGCTGGCCGCGGCCTGGGCGGCGGAGGGTGGCGTGCTGTGCATCCCGGGGCGGGGGCAGCTCGACGACCTCGCGGCGACGATGGCGGCCCAGGTGCTGCGCCAGCACGGCTTCGGCGCCCGGGTCGAGCCGAACGCCAGCCTCGGCGCCAACGCGGCCCAGGCGCGCAGCCGGGGCGCCGCGCGGCTGTGCTGCCTGTCGGTTCTGGAGGAGGGCAGCACGCCGTCCTCGATCCGCTACTTCCTGCGCCGCATCCGCCGCACCATGCCCGACGCCACCGTGATCGTGGGGCTGTGGCACGCGGCCGGGGGCAGCCCCATGCTGGCGGCGCTGCGCGCGGAGGGGCCGGGGGAGACCATCGTCACCTCGCTGGGCGAGGCGGTCGCGCTGTGCCTCGCCCTGGCGGCACGGCCGGAGGCAGGGCGGCAGCAGGTCGCGGAGTAGCCAGGAAGGTTGAGGCTCTGCCTCAAACTCCGCCAGGGGAAGGTCCCCTGGACCGCCTTCCCTTAAGTGGCGCGGGTTCAGGGGCGAGGCTGGCCAAAGGTTCCGACGACCCTCTTGGGTCGTTGGAAGGGCCAGGCGAGGGGGCTCGCCCTGGCGGGTCCCCGCCTTCAGGCGATGGGCGGAGCCCAGCCTTGCCTGCCGCCGCGTCGCGCCCGCTCGCGCGAGGTGCTAGTCAGGCGCGGCATCCAGGGAGCCAACGACGATGTCCGACCAGTATGCCCGCTATCCGAGCCTCGCCGGCCGCCGCGTCCTCGTCACCGGGGGGGCGTCTGGCATCGGCGCCAGCCTGGTCGAGCACTTCGCCGCCCAGGGCAGCCACGTCGGCTTCCTCGACCTCGACGACGCCGCGGCGGCCACGCTGCTCGCCAGCCTGCCGGGGACGGCGACGGCGCGCTTCGCCCACGCGGACCTGCGCGACATCCCCGCCGTGCGCACGGCGATCGCCGGGCTGCGCGAGGCGCTCGGCGGCGGCTTCACGGTGCTGGTCAACAACGCGGCCCGCGACGACCGCCACGCCATCGACGACGTGACGCCCGAGTACTGGGACGAGCGCATGGCCACCAACCTGCGCCACCAGTTCTTCTGCGCGCAGGCGGTCAAGGCCGACATGATCGAGGCGGGCGGCGGCTCGATCGTGAACATGAGCTCGAACAGCTTCCTGCTGGCGGGCGGCGGGATGGCGGCCTACACCGCGGCCAAGTCGGGCGTGATCGGCCTGACGCGCGGCCTCGCCCGCGACCTCGGGCCGCACCACGTCCGCGCCAACGTCGTCTACCCGGGCTGGATCATGACTCAGCGCCAGATCGACCTGTGGGTCACGCCGGAGGCCGAGGCGAAGCGCGCGGCCGGGCAGTGCATCCCCGACGCGCTGCACGCCGACGACGTGGCGCGCATGGTGCTTTGGCTCGCGGCGGACGACAGCCGGCTGGTGACGGCGCGCGACTTCGTGGTGGACGGGGGATGGATGTGAGGGACGCGGCCGGGCGCG
>CAXSES010000385.1:0-3335 GCA_964236225.1 uncultured Acetobacteraceae bacterium | reverse complement strand
CGCCCCTGGCGGGTCTGGGCAGCGCCCAGCCTTGCTTGCTGACAGGTCAACATCAGGAATCACCGGTATCACTACGTGGCCACCATCCTCTGCGCGCCTTCCGCCAGGCTGCTGGAGAACTCGTCGCCCTTGTAGATGTTCGAGACGATCGACTTCAGCTCCTCCGCTTCCTTGCTCATTCCCAGCGCCTGCGCATAGGCCGCGACGGTCCCGAAACCCGCGATGCCGTAGTGCGACATCCTCTGGTACTGGGCGATCATCTCGATGTCGCGCAACTTGGGCGGCAGGTCGGACTCGAGCGCATGCCGTGTGGCCTCCTCGACCAGGCCCTGCATTCCGGAACAGGGGCTGCCGCTTTCCGCGTCCGTCATCTCGCGCAACGTTGCAGTATGCTTGCCGATGCCGCCGACCGATTGCTTGAAAAGTTCCTTTATCCCGGGGTCCGTCGCTCTTTCGCAGAAAATCTGCACAATTTTCTGCATCTGGTCATTGGCTGACCAGAGGTCACGCATGTCGGCCGTGTACAGCGCTTTGAGATCGCGTGGTGCTTCTGCCAATTCCTGCTCCCCTGTGTCCTGTCGCTCGTTCGGATTGCGACATGCGGCCAACGCTCGGGGATGCCTCCCGTTCTTCGCTACTGGCAGGACCGGCGTTACAATGTCTTGAGGTTGAACAGAGAACCTGGACTGTCACGACACGATGAACTGCCTGGCGGAGATCTCCGAAACAGGCGCCAACCGGGTGCCGCGATCCCCTGCCGGTCATGTTCTCGTCACCCGCGATCTGGCGGCTGGCAACTCCAGGGCCTGGACGGGCGCGGATCATGCAATCCCCAATGGCAGGCGTGTCAGGGTGGGGCCAGCGCTTCCTTGACCGCGCGCTCCCCCCATGACGCACTGCCCGCGCCAGCAGGGCAGGGAGCGCGCATGGACACCAGGAGCAACCGCCGCATCGACGGCCACCGCCTCTGGGACAGCCTGATGCGGATGGCCGAGATCGGCGCCACCCAGGCGGGCGGCGTCCGCCGCCTCTCCCTGGGCGACGAGGACCGCCAGGCCCGCGACCGCTTCCGCGCCCTGTGCGAGCAGGCCCACCTCGCGGTCCGCGTCGACTCCATGGGCAACATGTTCGCCCATCGTCCCGGCCGCGACCCGTCTCGCCCACCGGTGCTGTTCGGCAGCCACCTCGACAGCCAGCCCAGCGGCGGCCGCTTCGACGGCGCTCTCGGTGTGATGGCCGGCCTGGAGGTGATGCGCACCCTCGACGAGCTTGGCCTGCAGACCGAGGCCCCCCTGGAGCTGGTGAACTGGACCGACGAGGAGGGCAGCCGCTTCGGCCAGAGCCTGATGGGCAGCGGCGTCTGGGCCGGCCAGTACGACGAGGCCCGCATCCAGGCCCTGCGCGACATCGATGGCGCCAGCGTCGGCGACGCCCTCGACGCGATCGGCTACCGCGGCCCCGAGCCCGCCCGCGCCTTTCCCGCCGACTCCTACTTCGAGCTGCACATCGAGCAGGGTCCGATCCTCGAACGCGAGCGGAAAACCATCGGCGTCGTCACCGCAGCCCAGGCGCAGATCTGGTACGACGCCGTCGTCACCGGCCAGGACGCCCACGCCGGCACCACGCCTCCCTCCGCCCGCCGCGATGCCCTGGTCTGCGCAGCCCGCATCATCGACCTGGTCGATCGCCTGATGCGCGCCCGCGGCGAGTCGGGCCGCGGCACCGTCGGCCGCCTCCAGGTCCTGCCCAACAGCGGCAACACCATTCCCGGCGAGGTCCGCTTCTCCGTCGAGTTCCGCCACCCCGACACCGCCGAGATCGCCCGCCTCGACGCCGAGCTCCGCGCCGCCGCCGCCGCGATCGCCGCCGCCGCCAACACGCCGCTCGCGCTGGCCGAGCTGTTCCGCATGCCGGCCCGGCCTTTCGACCCCGGCTGCGTCGCCCTGGTCCGCGACGCCGCCGCCCGCCTCGGCCTGCCGTCGCGCGACGTCGTCTCCGGCGCCGGACACGACGCCGTCTCGCTCGCCGCGCGCCTCCCCTCGGCGATGATCTTCATCCCCTGCAAGGACGGCCTGAGCCACAACGAGGCAGAGAGCATCGAGCCCCACGAGGCCGAGGCCGGCTGCCAGGTCCTGTTCGAGGCCGTCCTCGCCCGCGCCAACCGGCCCCTGGCGTGACGCGGCAGGCAGGCAAGGTTGAGGCTCTGCCTCAAACTCCGCCAAAGGCTCGCCTTTGGAATCCATTTGTTTAGGAAGTATTTTTCCGGGAACTCCTGGCCTTTGGCGGGTTCGGGCGTGGCTGCCCAGAGGGTCCGATGGCTTGCCTGGGTCGTTGGAGTGGCCAGTGGAGGGAGAGCCCGGGCTTGCTTGCTGACAGGCCAACGCCTGGAACCGCTGGCATCAGGCTTCTGCCTGGTTCGGGCAGCGCCCCGCCTTGCCTGACCTGCCGTTCTCCGCCGACGCCGTCCACCAGCGCGCCCGCGGCGAACTGTGTCTCTCCCTGCGCCGCCGCGGCCCGCTCACCGTCCTCTCCGACCTGCGCCAGGCCGGCTGCCTGCGCGCCCGCTTTCCCCGCCCCGCCGGCCCGGACCGCCTGGACGCCGTGCTCCTCAACGTCGGCGGCGGCATCGCCCCCGGCGACCGCCTCGACACCGCGATCCGCCTCGCCCCCGACTCCCACGCCACGATCGCCGCCCAGGCCGCCGAGCGCATCTACCGCGCCGCCCCCGGCAGCCCCCCCGCTTTGGTCCGCACCACCCTCGCCATCGCCGCCGGCGCCTCCCTCGAATGGCTTCCCCAGGACACCATCCTGTTCGACGGCAGCGCGCTGGATCGCCGCACCGACATCGCCCTGGCCCCGACCGCCCGCTACCTCGGCGTGGAGTGCCTGGTGTTCGGTCGCGCCGCCATGGGCGAGACCCTGCGTCGCCTCGTGCTGCGCGACGTGATCCGCCTGCGCCGCGACGGCCGCCTGCTCCTGCACGATGCCCTGCGCGTCGACGGCGACGCCGCCACGCTGCGACACCGCGCCACTGCCGAGGGCGCTGGGGCCGCCGGCACCCTCCTGCTCGCCGCGCCCGACGCCGAGGCCGCCCGCAACCCCCTCCGCGCTGCCCTCGGCGAGTTCGAGGCCGGCGTCTCCGCCTTCGACGGCCTGCTGCTGGCCCGCATCCTGGCCGGGGACGGCGCCACGCTGCGCCGGGCGATGACCGCGGCATTGCGGGTGGTGCGCGACGGGCGCACGTTGCCCACGGCATGGACGTGCTGAGGGGCCGGATGCAGCAGGCAAGCAAGGTTGAGGCTCTGCCTCAAACTCCGCCAAAGGCAGGCCTTTGG
>CAXSES010000384.1:0-3335 GCA_964236225.1 uncultured Acetobacteraceae bacterium | reverse complement strand
GCCTGGAACAGCAGCTCGCCCTGCGCGCGGGTGTTGACGAACACGATGGTCATGCCCGCCCGCGCGATGCGGTCGAGCACGGCCGAGGCCGCCGCCACGCCCATGCGCCCGGACCAGGGGACGCGGCCGTCGGGGAGCATCATCGACAACTCCGGCGCCGCCCCCTCCGTCTCCTCGATCACGCGCACCGCCCCGCCAAGCCCGACATACGCCTCGATCGCCGCCCGGTGCGCGACCGTCGCCGACAGCCCGACCACGCGCACCCCAGGCACCAGCGCCGCCAGCCGCGCCAGCCCCAGCGCCAACTGGTCGCCCCGCTTGGTGCCGGCCAGCGCGTGCACCTCGTCCACCACCACGCAGGCGAGTCCCGCGAACAGCGCCGGCGCCGTCGCCTGCGACAGCAGCAGGGCCAGGCTCTCCGGCGTGGTCAGCAGGATGTCCGGCGGATGCTCGCGCTGTCGGCGGCGGCGATCCGCGGGCGTGTCGCCGGTGCGCGTCTCCACGGTGATCGCCAGTCCCATCTCGGCCACCGGCGTCAGCAGGTTGCGCGCGATGTCTGTGGCCAGCGCCTTGAGCGGCGAGACGTAGAGCGTGTGCAGCCCGTGCCCGGCGTGCCTGGCCAACGCCACGAGGCTCGGCAGGAAGCCGGCCAGGGTCTTGCCCCCGCCGGTCGGCGCGATCAGCAGGGCGCTGACGCCGTCGCGGGCGGCGTCGAGCATGGCGAGCTGGTGCGCGCGCGGGCTCCATCCCCGGCCGGCGAACCAGGCCGAGAACGGTTCCGGCAATGGTCCGGTCATCGCCGGGAGATAGTCGAAGCGCGCGGCAGCGCCAAGCGGCCCGACGCCAAAGGCGGGCCGGACGCGCGCCGGCGCGGCTCTCTCGACAGTGATTACCAATCCTTCATCTCACACCGCATACCGCTCAGGCAACGATCGGAGCTCGCCGTGCGCCCTCTGCTGAACGCGATCCTGTCCAGGCTGGTCACGCGCGGCCGCCTCACAGTGCGCTTCCCCGACGGTGAAAGCGCGACCTACGGCACCCTGCCGGGACCCGAGGCCGGCTTCGCGCTGCTCGACGCCGCAGCGGTGCGCGGCCTGGTGGCCAACCCGGGCCTGGCGTTCGGCGAGCGCTACATGGACGCCACGCTGGTGCCGCTGGGCTGCACCATCCACGACGTTCTGGCGCTGCTGTTCCTCAACATGGAGGAGGGCGGCTCCCACCCGGTCGGCGCCCTGGTCGATCGCGCCCGCACGCTCGGCCGGCGCATCGTACAGTTCAACCCGGCTCCGCGCGCGCAGCGCAACGTCGCGCACCACTACGACCTGAACGGGGCGCTTTACTCGCTGTTCCTCGACGAGGACCGGCAGTATTCGTGCGCCTACTTCGAGCGCGGCGACGAGACGCTGGAGCAGGCGCAGCTCGCCAAGAAGCGCCACATCGCGAGGAAGCTGCTGCTGCGGCCGGGGATGGAGGTGCTCGACATCGGCTGCGGCTGGGGCGGCATGGCGATCACCCTGGCCCACGAGCACGGGGTTCGCGTGACCGGCATCACCTTGTCCGAGGAGCAGCTTGGCGTGGCGCGGGCGCGGGCGGCGGCCCTGGGCCTGTCGGACCGGGTGCGCTTCGAGCTGGCGGACTATCGCACCGTGGACCGGGTGTTCGACCGCATCGTCTCGGTGGGCATGTTCGAGCATGTCGGCGTGAACCACCACGCAACGTTCTTCGACGTGATCCGCCGCTGCCTGGCCGAGGACGGCGTGGCCCTGGTGCACGCAATCGGGCGCAGCGACGGTCCTGGCGGCACCAACGCCTGGCTCGCCAAGTACATCTTCCCCGGCGGCTACTCGCCCGCGCTGTCGGAGGTGTTCGCGGCGGTGGAGCGCAGCGGCCTCTACGGCACGGATTGCGAGATTCTGCGCCTGCATTACGCCGAGACGCTGCGGCACTGGCGCGCGCGCTTCGCTGCCCACCGCGCCCGGGTGGCCTTGCTCTACGACGAGCGGTTCTGCCGGATGTTCGAGTTCTACCTCTCTGCCTGCGAGCTGACCTTCCGCCACCAGGGGCACATGGTGTTCCAGCTTCAGCTCGCGCGGCGCCAGGACGTGGTGCCGATGTCGCGCCGCTACATCGACGCCCCGCAAGACCGGATGCCGGAGGCGGCGCAGCGCGAGACGGCGCACGCGGCGGACTGACGCCGGCGGCCCTGGGCCGTGACCAGCCCAAGTGAGCCGCTCCCGGACCAGGCCTTTCTCAAGCGAGGCAGGTCCAGGGGCGCTGCCCCTGGCGGAGTTTGAGGCAGAGCCTCAACCTTGCTTTCTCCCCCCGCCGCCGCACACTCGCCCCATGCCCCCCCACCCCGACACCTGGCTTACCCCGCAGCGCGACGGCCTGTTCTGCGAGCCAGGCGGCTTCCACATCGACCCGGTCAACCCTGTGGACCGCGCGATCATCACCCACGCCCATGCCGACCACGCCCGTCCCGGCCACAACCATGTGCTTGCCACAGCCGAAACCTTGGCAATCATGGACGTGCGCATGGGCGAGGGCCGCGCCGGGGTCTCGCAGCAGGCGCTGCGCCCAGGCGAGCACGTCACCATCAACGGCGTCGACGTGTGGATGCAGCCCGCCGGCCACGTCCTCGGCAGCGCCCAGGTCGCGATGCAGTGGCGCGGCAGCCGCGCGGTGGTCAGCGGCGACTACAAGCGCGTCCGCGATCCGACCTGCGCCCCGTTCGAGCCGATCGAGTGCGACGTGTTCGTCACCGAGGCCACCTTCGCGCTGCCCGTGTTCCGCCACCCCCCGCCGGCCGGCGAGATCGCCCGACTGCTGGCTTCCGTCGCGCTGTTCCCGGAGCGCACCCACGTCGTCGGCTGCTACGCGCTGGGAAAGTGCCAGCGGCTGATCGCCCTGCTGCGCGAGGCCGGCTGGGACCGCCCGGTCTTCCTGCACGGCGCGCAGATCGCGCTGTGCGAGACCTACGAGCGCCTGGGCGTGAAGCTTGGCGAGCTGCGCCCGGCCACCGTCGCCGCCAAGGCTGACCTCGTGGGCGCGATCGTCCTCGCCCCGCCCGGCGCCATTGCCGACCGCTGGGCGCGTCGCCTGGCCGAGCCGGTGGTCGGGCTGGCCTCGGGGTGGATGCGGGTGCGCCAGCGCGCCCGGGCGCGGGGGATCGAGCTGCCGCTGGTGATCTCGGACCACTCGGACTGGGACGAGCTGCTCGCCACGATCGACGAGGTGGGGGCGCCGGAGGTCTGGGTCACGCACGGCAACGAGGAGGCGCTGATCCACGCCGCCGGGCTGCGCGGCGTCCGCGGGCGGGCGCTGCGGCTGATCGG
>CAXSES010000383.1:0-3355 GCA_964236225.1 uncultured Acetobacteraceae bacterium | reverse complement strand
GGACCGGCTCTACTTAAGTATTGGTTTCCAAAGGCGAGCCTTTGGCGGGGTCCCGCTTCCAGGCATTGGGGGCAGAGCCCCTGGCCTTGCTTGCTGAACCGGTCATCGCACTGGCCTTTGATGTTGGCAGGCGGGCAAAGCCGGCTGCCACGGGTCAGAAGCGTGTGCGCGAGAGGGTGGGCTCCGCCTCCGGGCCAGGGGTGGGGCGGGGCGGGGCGGCCTGCTAGGCTGCTCGTGTTCCTGGGAGCCGCGATCCATGCTGACCGTCCATTCCGGCGCGGGGCCCGCCCGCGTGCTGGCCGACCCGCATCCCGGCGCCGAAGAGGGCGTGTGGTTCGACCTGCTCGACGGCACCGAGGCCGAGCGCAGGCTGGCCGGGCGCCTGACGGGGCTGCGCGTGCCCGGACGCGCGGAGATCGCCGAGATCGAGACCTCCAGCCGGCTGCAGCGCGAGGGCGACACGCTCCATCTCAGCACCCCGATCGTCGCGCGCCCGGACGACGGCGCGGCGCCGGTGGTCACGCCGCTCGGCCTGGTGCTCTCGCCGCGCCACCTGCTCACGGTGCGCCACAGCCCGATCGGCGCATTCGACGCGTTCGCGGGCCGGCTGGAGGCCGGCCTGGCCGACGCTGCGGCACCTCCCGACACGGCGTCTCCTGGCGCGGCGGCGTCCCCCGAAGCGGCGGGGGCGTCTTCCGGGGTGGCGCCCGGGGAGCTCGCGAGGCCTCTCACGAGCATCGACGTCTTCCTCGGGCTGATGGAGGCGATGGTGGACCGGGCGGCCGACGCCCTGGAGCAGGTCGGCGCGGAGCTGAACGCCCTGTCGCATGCGATCTTCCACGCCGAGCACCGCTCCGGGCGCGGCGGACGCAGCGACGCCGTGCTGCGCGGCGTGCTGCGCCGGATCGGCCGCGCCGGCGACCTGGTCTCGCATCTGCGCGACAGCCTGCTCGGGCTGGGGCGCATCGCCGCCTACGTCGCGGAGGCGCACGTCCCGTGGGGTCCGGCCGACCTGCCCGCGCGCTGCGCCTCCGTGCGCGCCGACATCGCCTCGCTGGCCGACTACGACGCCCAGCTCACCGGCAAGGTGCAGTTCCTGCTCGACGCCACGCTCGGCTTCCTCAACATCGAGCAGAACAACGGCATCAAGGTGCTCACAGTGGTCAGCCTGGTCGGCATCCCGCCCACCCTGATCGCCAGCATCTACGGGATGAACTTCAAGGACATGCCTGAGTTGAACTGGACGTACGGCTATCCCTGCGCGCTGGCGCTGATCGCGCTCAGCGTCGCGGGGCCGCTGGCGCTGTTCAGGTGGCGGGGGTGGCTGTGAGGCACGACGCACGGATCATCGGCCGCATCGCCGCCCTTGGCACGGCGGTCGCGCTCGGCGCGGCGGCCCTGCTGTCGCTGGCGGCCGTGACCGCGCGGGCGCAGGGCGTCGCCGCGGGCGGCGTTTCCACTCTGGGAGGCGCATCCGCTCCGGGCGACGTGTCCGCTCCGCAGGCCTGGCTCGACGCGCTCGACGCGGTGCGGCGCCAGCCGCGCGCCTATCACGGCAGCGTCGGGCGCCGCTTCCTGCATGTCGGGCTCGGCCTGCCGGGGCCGGACGGGCGCATCGAGGGCGCCGCCGTGCTGCTCGATGGGGCCGGGCGCGTCGTGGCCAGCGGCCCGGTGCACGGCCGCGCCGACGGGGCGTCCTGCCATCTCCGCCTCACCCTGGGCGACGTCACTGCGCAGTTCGCAGGAGCCTGTCGCCCGGCCACTCTGTCCGGCACCCTCGACGAGCAGCGCCGCCGGCCGTTCGACCTGGCGCGGTTCCTCGCCGCGAAGGGCGAGGAGCACGTCGTGGGCGAGGTCTGGCTGACCGCGGGAGCGTAGGTCGGGAAGGCAGGAGGCTCCGCCCCGGACTCCGCCGGAGACTGGGCGCCTGGATGGCGGCACGGCCCCGCGCGACGTGCCGCTGTCGCCCGCGCGCGCCGGTTTAGGCGCGGCTCGCCCCCTGGCGGGTCCCTGCCTTGAAGCATGGGCCCGCCTTGAAGCAATGGACCCAGGACCAGTATGTCGAGATGATGGACAGGAAAGAGGCTGCACGGGCCGAGGCGAGCCGAGACGAGGGTCGTCCGCTCGGAAGAAGCACGGCGACAACCATCCTCAATCCTGATACAAAGATCGCGGACATCCACGTGTTTGAAGGCTTCTACCTGCGGATAGGCTGGAAGACGCCCGAGGCAGGGCGGGCATACAAGGGGAGCTTCAAACATGGCTGAAGTGGTGCTTCCAGACTACATCCTTGCCGAAAACCAGAGGGTGGCCGACGAGATCGGCGAGCAGTATCGCGTGGCCCTTCGCGAGGCGTTCGGCCTCCCCCCCAAGCCCGCCGACACCAGCACCAGCACCAAGCCGGAGTAGGGGAGCGCCGGGTGGACGCGTTGCCTCGCGCCCGCTGTCCGGACGAGCGCCCTCAGTCGTTGGCCGGCGTCATGGCCTCTTGCGCCAGCGCTCTGGCCTCGCGCGACAAGGTGTCGTCGGAGCTGTGGTCGGCCACGCGACGAATGAAGCCGATCATGCGAGCCATGCCCTCACGGGATGAGTCCGCCTGAAGCATGGGCCCGCCTGGAGCATGGGGCGCGGAGCGCGGGCCTGCCTCAGCGTCGCGCGGCGAAGAACCGCCGCAGCAGCGCCGCCGCCTCCCGCTCGCGCACGCCGCCCACCGCCTCGGGCCGGTGCAGGCATCCCGGCCGCGCGAACACCCGCGCCCCGTGCTCCACCCCGCCGCCTTTCGGGTCGTAGGCGCCGAACACCACGCGCGCGACGCGGAAATGCACGCACGCCGCCGCGCACATCGCGCACGGCTCCAGGGTCGCGACCAGAGTGCACCCCGCCAGCCTGGGCGAGCCCAGCCGCGCCGCCGCCGCCCGCATCGCCCGCATCTCGGCGTGCGCCGAGGCATCGCGCTCCGCCTCGACCGCGTTGCCGGCGCGCGCCAGCATCGCCCCGTCCGGCCCGAGCACCACCGCGCCCACCGGCACCTCGCCGCGCGACGCCGCCGCGCGCGCCTCGTCCAGGGCGGCCTGCATCGAGGGCTCGGGGAGGGGGGGCATGGAGGCGTTCTTGCTCCGGGACGGCATGGGCGGCAGGCAAGGGTGAGGCCCCGCCCTCAGGCATGGGCCTCGAACTTCGCCGGGGGAGAGGCTCCCCTGGGTCGTGTCCCATGCCGACGGCCTTTGACATCGACCCGTCAGGCAGGCAAGGCCAGGGCTCCGCTCCACGTCCTGGAAGCGGGGACCCGCCAGGGGAAGCCTCCCTGGACTGGCCTCACTTAGAGCACGTTGGGGTCAAGTTGAAGCAACATACC
>CAXSES010000382.1:0-3357 GCA_964236225.1 uncultured Acetobacteraceae bacterium | reverse complement strand
CAGGAACAGCACCAGCGCCGCGCCCTGCAGCAGGATGCGCCACTGCATCAGCCGGTTTGATCTGTGCGGGTCCATGCCGCGCGCCAGGCCGATCAGGCCCGCGCCCAGCACCACCACCACGCTCGCGAGCGCCAGGACGACGAGGACAATCAGCACCGTGGTCATGGCAGTCGGTATGGGGAGGCAGGCCGGCCTTTGCACCCCCTGGACCGCCGCCGCCCCCCGCCCTGGACAGGGGCGCCGGCTGCCGCAGGGGCTTCGCGCGGCCGCGCCTGCGCCACCCGGCGGCCTCCCGCCGCACGCCCCTCCCGAATCGCGGCGGTTGACATCGCCGGAGGGCGCATGGTTCGCCCCCGCCATGCGACATCCCGCTTCCGCCCCGGCCGCGCGGCCGAGCCGCCCCTCCCGACCCCGCCTGCTGGCGGCGGCGCTGCCGGCCTTCCTGCTCGCCGCGGCGCCGCAGCGCCCCGCGGCGGCGGCAGAGGCGGCGCCCGCCCCGGTGAGCGCGACGCAGGCCCAGCAGATCCTCGACCTGCTGAACGACCCCGCACGCCGCGCGCAGTTCACCGCCACGCTGCAGGCCATGGTGGGGGCCCTGCCCGCGGACCCCGACGAGCCGGACGCCGTGGCGCCCCCCACGCCGGCCCCTATCGTCGCCAGACCGGCCGCACCCCCGGTGGCGCCCCCCCTCGCGGCACGCCCCGTCGCGGCTGCACCCGCTGCGGCATCCCCCGTCGCGGCTGCTCCCGTCGCGGCGCCCCCTGTCGCAGCCGCTGCGGTCCCCGCCGCCCCGGCGGAAGCGTCCAAGGCGCCGAAGCTGGCTCCGGACAGCCTCGGCGCCGCGCTCATCCGGCAGAGCGCCAACTGGTTCACCACGCTCACCGCGCAGGTGGCCACGGCTGCCCGGACCCTCGGCAACTTCCCCCTGCTCTGGGCGTGGGTGGCGCGCACGCTCGAGAACCCGGACTCCCGCGCCAGGGTGAGCGACGCCGCGTGGAAGCTGGTGGTGGTGCTTGGCGCGAGCCTGGTCGCCGAGCAGGCGCTGCAGCGCGCGCTGCGCCGGCCGATCGCGCGGCTGGCCCAGTCGGCCCCGGAGGGATCGGGCGAGCCGGACGAGCCCGACACCGCCGACCCGGACAGCGAGGCCGAAACCGCGCCCGTGCCCGGCATCGACGCTCCGGCGCCATCCGGGCACACCCCCGGCGACCTGGCGGACGGCACCGACGAGGCCACCCCCGCCCCTGACGGCACAGCGCCCGCCTCGCCCAGCCAGGCCCGGCCCCTCCACCCCCTCCCCTCGCAGGCCATCCGGCCGCCGCCGCCGATCGCCCCGCCGCCTGCCACGACGTCCGGCCCGACGCCCGCCCCTCCGATCGCCCCCACGATCGCCCCCACGATCGCCGACGAGCTGTCCCGCCCCGCGTCCGACTCCGCCCTGTCCGACAGGCCCGCAGGCACCGACCTGCCGGGACCGCCCCTGCCGGACGCCCTGCTGCCCGGCCCGCCCGTGCCGCCCGCCCTTGCCGGCGAGCAGGGCGGCCCGGCCCGGCCCGGCAACAACGACGGCGTTCCCGAAACGGGGGCGCAGGCCGCGCCCCCTGGCCCGGCCACGCCGCTGCCCGATGCCGCGGCGCCGGTGCGGCAGCGCCGCCACCGCACCCTGCGCGCCCTGCGCCGGCTGCCCTTCGGGCTGCTGCGCCTGGCGCTGGAGCTGCTCCCGCTGGCGGTGTTCTGGCTCGTGGCCACGCTGCTGCTCGGCACCGGCCTCGTGCTGAGCGCCAACACCCGCGCCGCCATCGTGTTCTACATGCAGGCCTACCTGTTCACCCGCGCCACGCTGTGCGCGGTGCGCACCCTGGTCTCGCCGCGCCACAGGTCGCTGCGGCTGATCCACGTCACCGACCGCACAGCGGCGACCACGGTGCGCTGGGTGCGCATCCTGCTGCTGGTGGCGGCGCTGGGCTGGGCCACGGTGGAGACCGGGATGCTGTTCGGCCTGTACAGCGCCGCCCACGAGGCGCTGCTCAAGCTGGTGGCGCTCGTCGACCACCTGGCGCTGGTGGTGATGGTGCTCCAGCTCAGGGCGCCGGTGGCCGCGAAGCTGCGCGCCCGCCACGACCGCACCGGCCTGTGGGCGCACGCGCTCAACCGCTTCGCCTCCGTGTGGCACTGGATCGCCATCTTCTACATCATGGCGCTCTGGCTGGTCTGGGCGTCGCAGATACAGAACGGCTTCAGCCGCCTGCTGCACTTCGCGGTCGTCACCGCAGCGGTGACGATCGCAGGCCGCCTCGCGGGGCTCCTGCTGCTCGGCGGCGTCGACCGCGCGGTGCGCATCGGCCCGGACATGCAGGCGCGCTACCCCGGCCTGCAGGGACGCGCCACGCGCTACTACCCCGCCGTGCGCGCCGTGCTCAGCGCCACCCTGTTCGCGCTCACCGGGCTCGTGCTGCTCCAGGCCTGGGGGCTGGGCTCGATCGCCTTCTTCTGGCGCGACCCGCTCGGCAACCGGATCCTCTCCGCCACCCTGACCGTGGCGATCGCCACGATCCTCTCGATCGCGGTCTGGGAAGGCACCAACACCGGCATCGAGCGCCAGCTCGAGCGCCTGTCCGGTGACAACCAGCCCGTCCGCGCCGCCCGCCTGCGCACGCTCACCCCCATCCTGCGCACCGGCCTGCTCATCGTGATCCTGCTCGTGCTCGGCCTGACCGTGCTCAGCGAGATCGGGCTCAACATCGCCCCCCTGCTCGCCGGCGCGGGCATCGTCGGCGTGGCGCTGGGCTTCGGCTCGCAGAAGCTGGTGCAGGACTTCATCACCGGCATCTTCCTGCTGCTGGAGAACGCCATGCAGGTCGGCGACACCGTCACGGTCGCCGGCCTGTCCGGCACAGTCGAGATGCTGTCGATCCGCACCCTGCGCCTGCGCGCCGGCGACGGCTCGATCCACATCATCCCGTTCTCCTCCGTCACCACGGTCAACAACGCCAACCGCGACTACGCCAACGCTTCCGTCGGAGTCGGCGTGGGCTACGACGCAGACACCGACCGCGTCAGCGCGCTGCTCGGCGAGATCGTGCGCACCATGCGCGAGGACCCGTCCTTCGCGCCGCTGATGCTCGGCGACCTCTCGCTCTGGGGCGTCGACGAGCTGGGCGACTTCGCCGTCAGCATCAAGGGCCAGGTCCGCACCACCGTCGGCGGACGCTGGCCCGTGCAGCGCGAGATCCTGCGCCGCGTGAAGAAACGCTTCGAGGCGGAGGGCATCGACATCCCCTACCCCACGCGCACCGTGCTGCAGCCGGACGCGAAGGCAAGCGAAGCCTGGGGGGAGAAGCCTCCCCCCAGACCCCGGCC
>CAXSES010000381.1:1289-3358 GCA_964236225.1 uncultured Acetobacteraceae bacterium | reverse complement strand
CTGTCGGAACCTTTGGGCAGCTCCGCCCAGACCCGCCAAAGGGCGAGCCCTTTGGAAACCATGACTCTGGGCCTGCGGCACGCCACGAGAGCGCGTGCCGCAGGCCGACCCACGCCGCGCCTGCGCCATGTCCTCGCCCGGGAGGCCCCCGCCCTGACTCGAACGCCGGTCCAGGGCGGCTCGCCCTGGCGGGGTCCAGGGGCGGCGCCCCTGGCCTTGCCTGCTCCCCCGATCACGCCTGGTCCGGGTCCGCGACGCTGCCGTGCGCGAGGCTGAACAGCATCGACAGCGCCGGGTAGATGCCCGTCGCCACCAGCGCCTCGAACACGGCCGGGCCCGCCGACAGGAGCTGGAAGGTCAGCAGCGAGGTCAGCGCCCACCCCAGCGCCGCCGCCCCTCCCGCTACCGCCGCGAACACCAGCCACACGAGGGCAAAACCCTGCCTGACCAGCACGCGCCGCCAGCGCACAGCGACCCCGTGCGTCAGCAGCAGCGTCAGCACCGCCGTGCCCACCGGCGCCAGCCCCAGCAGGTCGCACAGCAGCCCCAGCGCGAACACCAGCAGCGGCGGCATCGAGGCCGGGCGGAACAGCGACCAGAAGAACACGCAGGCCAGCGCCGAGGCCGGCTGGAGCTGCACCTGCCCGGGCAGGCCGAGCGGCGCAGACAGCGCCAGCAGCAGCGCCGCCGTCACCGCCGCAGGGAACGACGCCCGCGCCAGCGCATCGAGCCTGCGCCACAGCGTGGGACGTGGGCGGATGCCCGGCGTGCGGTCGTCCGGCCCGCTGCCGATCCCGCGCTCCACCGCTCACCGCTTCCTCTCGGCCGCGCGCCCCGCATCCCCGCGCGCCCCCTCCTGGCGCCCTCCCTCCTGGCGCGCGCCCTCCTGGCGTCCGGGCACCTCGGGCGGCTGCAGCCCGCCCAGGCCGTAGTCGAAGATCCGCACGATATCGAGGTGGTCCAGATGCGCGAACGGCGCAACCTCGGGCACGTTGGACACGGTGTAGTGCACGGTGCCGATCGGCAGCCCCGACGGGAACGCGTTGGCCTCCGACGTGGTCAGCACCCGCTCGCCCTCCACAGGGTGGGTGCCCTCGGCGTAGTAGATCAGGTGCGGGCGCGCGGCGTTGGTCCCGGCCAGCAGGGCGCGCGCGTGGCTGGTCTCCAGCATCACCGGGATGCGGCTGTTGAGGTCGGTGAGCAGCAGCACCCGCGCCGAGCGCTCGCCGACCTCGCTCACCCGCCCCACCAGCCCGTCGCCGTCGAGCGCGATCTGCCCGCGGCGGACCGCGTGGTTCGGCCCGACCGAGAGCAGCACCGCGCGCGCGTACACGCCGCCCGCGTCGGCCACCACGCGCGCCGTGACGTAGGACGGCGCGGGGTCGGGAATCCAGTGCAGGTCGGCCTTGAGCGTGGCGTTCTCCGCCTCCAGCGCGACCGCGACCGCATACCAGCGCCGCAGCCTGTCGTTCTCGTCGCGCAGCCGCGAGGTCTCTGATTCCAGCGACACCAGCCCGTGCAGGTCGGACACCGCCTGGCGCATCCCGGCCATCGGCTCGGCCACCATTCGGTAGATCGGCGCCAGCGCGTCGGCCAGCGCCATGCGCGCGCGCGCCGCGAGCGCCCCGTCGGCGCGGCCCAGCAGCATCAGCCCGAACGAGGCCGCGATCAGCAGCGGCAGGGTGAGGCGGGCCAGCGCCTGGCGGGCCTGGATGGAGAGCCGGATCAAGGGCGGTTCGCCTCATACGCGGGTGGTCGGGCGCGGGTGGTCGGGTCCTAGAGGATCGGCCCGCAAAGATCACGTCCTTTCACCGCCTCCGGTCCCGCCGACCGGGCGCCGCTCCCGCCACCCCCGGCACACCAGAGTATGCAGAAGCGACAAAGATCTAGGAATCGCGTCCTGTATGTTCTACTTGTGTTCCTGTCCCCACGACCCTGCCCGCCGCCCGGCCGGCGGGGTCCAGAACCGGCAGGACCCATGACACTGACCCAGGCTGCACAGCTCGCGGTGGTCGCCAACGCCAGCGTCAGCCTGACGGCGGCGGCGCCCGCCCTCGCCCGCACCCTGG
>CAXSES010000381.1:0-1189 GCA_964236225.1 uncultured Acetobacteraceae bacterium | reverse complement strand
GTCAGCACGTTGCGCAGCCGCTTGATCTCCTCCAGCGCCCGCCCGGTGCCGAGCGCCACGCAGCTCAGCGGGTCCTCCGCGACCACGACAGGCAGCCCGGTCGCGTCGCGCAGCACCTGGTCGAGGCGGAACAGCAGCGCGCCGCCGCCGGTGAGCACGATGCCCTTGTCGACGATGTCGGCCGCGAGCTCGGGCGGCGTGTTCTCCAGCGCGACCTTGACCGCCTCGGTGATCGCGGCGACCGGCTCCGCCAGGCTCTCCGCGATCTGGCGCTGCGAGACCACGATCTCGCGCGGCACCCCGTGCATCAGGTCGCGGCCCTTGACCTCGCGCCACGGCCCGTCCGAGCCGTCCTCCGGGGCGAACGCCGCGCCGATGTCCATCTTGATCCGCTCGGCCGAGCTCTCGCCGATCAGCAGGTTATGGTTGCGCCGGATGTAGGAGATGATCCCCTCGTCCATCTTGTCGCCGCCGACGCGCACGGAGCGCGCGTACACGATCCCGCCGAGCGAGATCACCGCGACCTCGGTGGTGCCGCCGCCGATGTCGACGATCATGCTGCCCGACGGCTCCGTGACCGGCAGCCCCGCCCCGATCGCGGCCGCCATCGGCTCCTCGATCAGCAGCACCTTGCGCGCCCCGGCGCTCTCCGCGCTCTCCTGGATCGCGCGCCGCTCCACCGCGGTCGAGCCCGACGGCACGCAGACGATGATCATCGGCGAGGCGAACCCGCGCCGGTTGTGCACCTTGCGGATGAAGTGCTTGATCATCTCCTCCGCGACCTCGAAATCCGCGATCACCCCGTCGCGCAGCGGCCGGATCGCCTGGATGTTGCCAGGCGTGCGTCCCAGCATCTGCTTGGCCTCCTCGCCCACCGCGAGCACCTGCTTCTTGCCGCGCACGTCCGCGATCGCCACCACGCTCGGCTCGGCCAGCACGATTCCCCTGCCCTTGACGTAGACGAGGGTGTTGGCGGTGCCGAGGTCGATGGCCATGTCGGCGGACATGATGCCCAGCAGGCGGGAGAACATCGGCGGCTCCGGAGTGGCGGCAGGGAGTGGCGGCAGGAAGTGCCAGGCGCGGCCACGAGTTGGCTGCGGCCCGGCATGCCGTGGCGGGGGCTTAGCGTCGGCACCCCGCCGGAGCAAGGGCCGCCCTCCGCGCCCCCCTGCCCCGGTCCGCCGCCCCG